>CAUSCW010000003.1:0-71484 GCA_963530195.1 uncultured Campylobacter sp. | reverse complement strand
AATTTTAAAATTTTGCGCGAGTTAGGCTTAAAATTTTAAAATTCGATTCTACCTGCGAAAACTCTTAAATTTCACGGCTTAGAATTTTGATGGAGAATTTTGCCGCAACGCTATTTTTTGGGATGCGATAAAACTACGCGGCATGCAAAAGCCGCGTAGAATATTGAGCTAGGCTCGCTGCTGCAAGCCTAGCGAATGTCGTAATAAGCTAAAAAGGCGCTACTGCAAAGCGTAAAATTTTATTTCAAAACCTTAAAAGCTCGACGCTATCGAGCTGCTCCCACGGGTACTCGTCATTTCCGACCTGTCCGCGTGCGGCGACGTCGGCGTAGAGAAAGCTTCCTTTGCCCGGGCGATCAAGACCGAATTTATCGATGATCCAGCGCGGCGTGAGCGGGAATTTTTCAAGCACGAAAGCAGATAGCTCATCGTCGCTCGCTGCGCCTAAATTTGTCCCCATACAATCGACGCTGACGCTGACGGGCTTTGCCACGCCGATTGCGTAGCTGAGCTGGACGATGCATTTTTTCGCAAGCCCTGCTGCGACGATGTTTTTGGCGATATAGCGCGCCGCGTAAAGCCCGCTGCGATCGACCTTGGTGTAGTCTTTGCTGCTTTGAGCGCCGCCGCCGATCGGGCTGTAGCCGCCGAAGCTATCGACGATCAGTTTGCGCCCCGTTAGACCGCTGTCGTGAAGCGAGCTGTGATTTACGTAGCGACCGGTCGGGTTGATGTAGATGATCGTTTTGCTTTTGTCATAAAGCCCCTTCGGAAGCCCCGCCGAATCGATCAAATTTCCGATCAGATCTCGGACGCGCTCAATACTCATGCTCTCCACGCAGGGCGCTGAAACCACGATCGTATGGATACTTTGCGGCTTGCACTCCTCAAAATTTGCCTTCGTGCCGTAATCGACCGTAACCTGCGTCTTAATATCGACGCCAAGCTCGTTAGGATGAGATTTTGCGTAGGCATAGACGTGATCGCAAAGAAGCCTCGCGTAGGTGATCGCCGCCGGCATAAAATTTTTCGTCTCGCAGCTTGCGAAGCCGAACATTATGCCCTGATCTCCCGCTCCGATCTCGCCGCCCTCTTGATCGACGCCTTGGTTAATGTCGGGGCTTTGCTGGTTTAAAAATACGTCCACTTGCAGATCCTGCGGATGCAGGCACTGCGCGCGCGTGAAATGAGGGTTGTCGTTGTAACCGATCTCGCTAAGTGCGCCCTTTACAATGTGGCGGTAATCGTCGTGGGTAAAATCGATCTTGGCATTTACTTCGCCGCCGATTACTACGTGTTTGCCCGCGATGAAAACCTCAGCCGCTACGCGCCCGTTGGGATCTTGTTTTAAAATTTCATCCACGATGCTATCTGCGATGATATCGGCGCATTTATCGGGATGCCCCGGGCTTACTACTTCGCTTGTGAAAAGATACATATCTGCTCCTGATTAAAATTTCGGGGCATTTTATCTAACGAGGTTTTAAGATTAACTAAAAATTACGAAATTCCGCTCAAATTTAAATGTGCTTAAATAAAATTTCGATATATTTCAAACGACGTTTTGATTGAAAGGTAAAAAATGAGTTCGATTCAAAAATTAGTAGCCAGCTACAAAGATAAAAATCTAGTTCTGCGCATAGTTACAGGTTTGATAATAGGCGCTATTTTGGGCTTTGCTGCGCGTTCGACGGCGGGCGATATTGCGGCAGAGCACGCTTCGTTTTTAATAAACGTAGTAGCTTTTGGGGAAATTTTAGGAAATTTATTCGTAGGTGCCCTTAAAGCGGTAGCTCCGATTTTAGTTTTTATCTTGATTTTAAGCTCGATCGTAAATAAACAATACGGCAGCGCAAGCGGCTTAAAACGCGTGGTTATTCTATATATTGTAGGCACCTTTTTAGCCTCGTGCGTGGGGGTTGCGGCCAGCTTTTTATTCCCTACGGAGCTTGCACTTAGTAATGTCGGTGCGGCAGAAAATGCGGTCCCTGCGAGCGTTTGGATCGTGCTAAAAGATCTGCTTTTTAAGGTCGTAGATAATCCGCTAAACGCTATCGCGCACGGAAACTACGTAGGAATTTTAACCTGGGCGATAGGTCTTGGCGTCGCGCTTAAATTTTGCACTAATGAAACAAAGAAAATTTTTACCGATCTGAGCGAAGCGGTAACCAAAATCGTGCAATTCGTAATCCAGCTCGCGCCGTTTGGAATTTTCGGCCTAGTAGCTTCTACCGTGTATCAAACCGGCGTCGATGCGCTGCTTGGGTACGTGCGAATCGTAGTCGTACTCGTAGGCGCGATGGCGTTCGTAGCTCTCGTGGTAAATCCGCTCATCGTCTTTGCGGTGATTAAGAAAAATCCATATCCGCTCGTATTTACCTGCCTACGCGAAAGCGGCCTCACGGCGTTTTTCACCCGCAGCTCGGCGGCAAATATCCCGGTAAATTTAAATTTATGCAAAAAGCTCGGCATCAGCGACGAGCTAAGCTCGATCTCGATCCCTTTGGGAGCTACGATAAATATGGCGGGCGCTGCTGTGGTAATCGCGATCTTGGCGCTTGCTGCGGCTCATACGCTTGGCGTGCGTCCCGATTTTTGGACGGCGTTACTGCTTTGCGTGGTCTCGGCGGTCGGTGCATGCGGCGCTAGCGGCGTGCCAGGCGGCTCATTGATGCTGATACCGCTTGCGTGCTCGCTCTTTAATATCTCAAACGACATCGCAATGCAGGTAGTTGCGATCGGCTTTATCATCGGCGTGATCCAAGACTCGGTAGAAACCGCGATCAATAGCTCCACGGACGTGATTTTTACGGCGATCGCGTCGCAAAGTATGCAAAAATAACTCACCTTAAAATTTTACCGCAAATTCCGCCCGTGCGGCGGATCTCGCGGTTTTTAAAATTTTACTTATTCTTTTTTGATAAAATTATCCAAAAATTTTAAAAGGAAATCGATGAATTGGAATTTAGGCGAGCTGTTTGCAAACGAGGTGGAATTTAGCGGCGCGATAGATAGCGCGGCCGCGCAGGCTAGGGATTTCGAGCTTAAATTTAAAGATAAGCTGCACACTCTTAGCACGGAGGAATTTTTGGGCGCGCTTGAGCTTTATGAGGGCATCAGCGAGCAGATTGGCAAGATAATGAGCTTTGCGCATCTTAGTTTTGCGCGAGATACGAGCCTTGGGGCGCAGCAAGCCAAGACGGAGCAGGCTTGCAACGACATTTCGCAGAGCCTACTTTTTTTCGAGCTCGAGTTTAACGAGCTTGACGCCGCAAAACAGGACGAGTTTATCGCAGGGAGCGGGAGATTCAGATACTATTTGAGCCTGCTTAAGCAGCGCAAGGCCCACCAGCTAAGCTTGTCGCAAGAAAGCGTGCTTTTAAAAACTTCGCCCGTAAGCGGCGAGGCGTTTTCGCGACTTTTTGACGAGAGTATGGCGCGGATGAGCTTTGATTTTCGCGGGCGCAAGCTTGGCGAGGAGGAAATTTTAAGCTTGCTTCATAGCTCTGATCGCGAGGTGCGAAAGGACGCCGCAACCTCGCTAAGTGTGGTGCTAGAGCAGAACTCTCACCTGCTTGGCTACATCTACAATATGATCAAAACCGATCTTAAAATTCGCTGCGAGCTGCGCGGTTACGATAAAGCCGAGGCGGTGATGCACGAGGAAAATCAGATAAACATCGCAAGCGTCGATGCGCTGATCGCAGAGACGGAGCGAAGCTTCGCTCTAGTCGGCAAATTTTACGCCAAAAAGCGCGAAATTTTAGGCTACGACGCGCTGTATGATTACGACAGATATGCGCCGCTTGGGAGTGATGAGAGCGAGTTTAGCTTCGAGCAGGCTAAGCAGATCGTGCTTGCGGCGTTTGAAAAATTTAGTCCGAAATTTAAGCAGATCGCGCTGATCGCGTTTGAGCAAAACTGGATTGACGCGATGCCCGCGCAAAATAAGCAAAGCGGCGCGTTTTCGCATTCCGGCTCGCGCGATACGCACCCTTTCGTGCTTTTAAATTTCACGCGCAAGCGCCGCGACGTATTTACTCTCGCGCACGAGCTGGGGCACGCGATACATCAGTATCTAAGCTACGGCGTGGGCTATTTTAACTCCTTCACGCCGCTAACGACGGCTGAGACCGCGTCGGTTTTCTGCGAGATGCTGGTGTTTGATTATATGCGCGAAAATTTTTCAAATTTAAACGGCTCGCCAAATTTAAAAAGCGCCGTTGCCTCGGACGGCTCGCAAAATTTTAAACGCAGCGCTTCGCAAGAAGCTCAGGGCGGTGAAATTCCAAACGAGCGCGCCGTAAAACAGGCCGCTTCGCAAGGCTCTGCGAGTTCGTGTGAATACGCAGCGAGCGATACTGATACGCCCTCGCAGACCGCAAGCGATAAGGCCGCGCTAAGAGCGATGCTTGCGGCAAAGATCGAGGATATCTTCGCGACGCTTTACCGCCAGATCGGATTTACGACCTTTGAGCGGCGCGTGCACGCCAGCGCAGATGAGCTAAGCGTCGAGCAGGTGGATGAGCTTTGGATGGAGGAGTCGCGCAAGATGTTTGCGGGCGAGCTGATCTTGCAGGATCATTACAAAAGCTGGTGGAGCTACATCCCGCACTTCATCCACTCGCCGTTTTACTGCTACTCCTACGCCTATGCGCAGCTTTTGGTGCTCGCACTTTACGGGCTGTACAAGAGCGGCAGGCTCGAAAATTTCGTTCAAATTTACACCGAGTTTTTAAGCTCGGGCGGCAGCGACGCGCCGCAAAAGCTAGTGGCGAAATTCGGCTTTGATATCAATAAAAGCGAGTTTTGGCGCATCGGCATAGAGCAGGTCGCGGCGCTTGTAGATGAGTTTGTGAGGGGTTAGGATGATAGATAAAATTTTAAAAGACGATAAGTTTATCGCTGCGAGCAGCGCAAATATAGGCGCGGTTTTGGATTACGTTTTGGCTCTTGGATGTGGATTTGGCATCGTTGCGAGGACGGATCAGATAAAATTTGACCCGCCGCTGCCGGAGGAAATTTTAAAAAGCTTCAAAATGCCCGCGATCTTTTTGCAGTTGGAGGAGTACACGCTCTCTAGCGCGCATCTTAGCAAGGATGAGCTGGTTTTCGAAGCGGGATTTGGGCCGCAGGATTTTGCAAGCACGCTTAGCGTGCCGTTTTATGCGGTCTTGCAGATCGTCGTGGACGGCAAGCCCATCGCGGTAAATTTTTCTAGTCCCGAATCCGAGTGGCTTAAGCGCGAAAAATCGCGTAAAATTTTCTCAAAATGAGCGATATTTTAGAAGGTCTTAATCCCGCTCAGCGCGAGGCTGCGAGCCACGTGGACGGAGCGATGTTAATCTTAGCGGGTGCGGGCAGCGGCAAAACCAAAACGATCACCGCGCGCCTTGCTTACTTGCTCTCAAACGGCGTGCCTGCGGAAAATACTCTCACGCTTACGTTTACGAACAAAGCCGCCGCCGAGATGCGCTCGCGAGCGCTTAATCTGATAAGCGGGCTAAATTTAAGCAGCGTGCCGCTTTTGTGCACCTTTCATAAATTTGGACTTCTGTTTTTGAAATTTCATATTAGCGAGCTTGGGCGTAGTGCAAACTTCCAAGTGATCGATACCGACGATAAGAAAAAGATCATCAAGGGCTTTGAGATAAATTTGCCCACGTCGCTATTGGCAGCTAAAATTTCAACCTATAAAAATTCCTTGATTGATCCCAAAGATATCGACGAGCTTCTAAAGGGCGAGGACGACGAGCTAAGCAGGATGTATAGCGGATTTTACGCGCATTGCGCTAGAGCGTATAAGCGCTACGAGGCGTATTTGGCGGCGAATAATCTTGTGGATTTCGATGATCTGCTGATCTTGCCGTATAAAATTTTAAGCGCCAATGAGCGGTTATGCGATGAAATTTCGCGCCGTTACGCTTACATCACGGTCGATGAGTATCAGGACACCAACGACATTCAATTCAAACTACTGCAAAAGCTCTGCACCGCGCACGAAAACCTCGTAGTAGTGGGCGATGACGATCAGAGTATCTACGGCTGGCGCGGCGCGCGGATAGAAAACATTTTAAATTTTAAAGATCAGTTCTCAAAAGTAAAATTTATCAAACTCGAGCAAAATTACCGCTCCACGGATGAAATTTTAAATGCCGCCAACGAGCTCATTTCGCATAACAAAAACCGCCTCGGCAAGAGCCTTACTAGCATGAACGGCGGCGGCGAAAAGATCGAAATTTTGCATTCAGACGAGGAAAGTATCGAGGCGGCAAAGATCGCAGAAGCTATCAAAAAGCTGCTTTCAAGCGGCGTAGCGCCCTCTGAAATCGCCGTGCTTTACCGCGTAAACGCTCTTTCGCGCGCGCTGGAAGAGGGGCTGAATCGAGCCAAAATCCCGTACAAAATGGTAGGCGGCGTGAAATTTTACGAGCGCGCCGAGATCAAGGATACGATCGCCTATCTACGCTTGGTAAATGACGAGCACGACGACTTTTCGATGAGGCGGATCATAAACGTGCCCAAGCGCGGCATCGGCAAGGTCTCGCTGGCAAAGCTCGAGGAGCTTTCGCGCCTGCGGCTTATCAGTCTATTTGACGCTTTTAGCGAGCCTGATGCGGGGCTTAGCGCCAAGGCGGCGCAGGCTCTAACGGAGCTTAAAAGCGGCATCGCTTCTATCTCCGCGCTAGCCGATACGATCAAAAAAATAGAGGCGCTGGAGCCCGCTTTCGGGCTAAAGGCTTACTACGCCTCGCTTCCGGACGGCGCCGATCGGGTAGCGAACATCGACGAGTTTTTGGCTATGCTAAAGGACGAAGCTAGCAATAAGCCAGATTTTGATCTGGCGGAATTTTTAAACGAGCTAAGCCTTCTTAGCGATCAGGACGCCATTATGGGCGATGCGATAAACATAATGAGCGTGCACGCAAGCAAGGGGCTTGAGTTTTCGCATCTTTTCGTAATCGGGCTGGAGGAGGGGTTTTTCCCGCTTTTGGGCGATAGTAGCGACATCGAGGAGGAGCGCAGGCTCGCATACGTAGCGATAACACGTGCCAAACGCACTCTCACGCTTAGCTTTGCCGCTAGCCGCTTTTATCGCGGCAAGCGCGAGAGGCTCGATGCTAGCAGGTTTATAGCCGAGGCGGGTTTGGTAGCTAAAGAGCCGCCGCGCGAGCAAAGTAGCGGCTTTAGCAAGGGCGAGCTGATTAAGCACAAACTCTTCGGTATCGGACAGATCACGGCGGTAAACGGCGATCGACTCACGATAAATTTTGGCGGAATTTCGCGCGTGATAATGTCAAATTTCGTAGAAAAGATCGGCGCTTATGAATAGATTGTTTTTGGCGGACAAGCCCGCGGGCGTCGGCAGCAATAAATTTTTAAGCGCTCTTAAGCGCAAATACGGCGTGAAAAAGGCGGGCTTTAGCGGCACGCTCGATCCTTTCGCGAGCGGCGCGCTGATCGTGGCATTTGGGCAATACGCGCGCTTTTTTAGATTTTTGAAAAAGGAGCCAAAAGTTTACACTGCGACGCTGTGGCTGGGCGCGCAGAGCCCAAGCGGCGATAACGAAAACATAGGGCGCGTGGAACAAATCCCGCCGCTTTCGCGCGAGGTTTTAGACGCCGCGATGGCGCAAATGCGCGGCGAGATAAAATTTATCCCGCCCGCTTTCAGTGCCAAAAAAATTAGCGGTGTGCGCGCATACAAGCTCGCTCGCGCGGGCGAAGAGGTGAGCTTGAAAGAGAGCTCGATGCGGGTTTTTGATGCTGAAATTTTAAGCTACGCTCACCCCTTCGTAAGCTTTCGCGTTGCGCTTAGCGAGGGCGGCTACGTGCGCTCTTTCGCGCAAATTTTAGCAGAAAAGCTAGGCGTTTGCGGCACGCTAAGCGCACTTAGACGGCAGAGCGAGGGAGTTTTTGACCTGCAAGATCCGCGCTTTGCGGACGAGGCGGTGCTAAATCCGCTCGAGTTTTTGGACCTCGCGCCGAACTTTTACGACGGCGACGCGCGCGACGTGATCCTGGGCAAGAAGTTCGCCGCAAAGGATCTGGCAACCCGCGCGGACGGGCGCTATCTGCTTATCTGTGGCGATTTTTACTCGATCATCGAGATAAGCTCGGGCGAGGTGCGCTATCTTTGGAACGACGTTCCGATCGCAGGCGATGGGTTTTAATCAGCGCCTCCAGCCTGCGGCGGAATTTTGATCGGGCGGCCCTGGCTTGAAATTTGAGCGGTTATAAATACGGCGCGTTTTAAATTTACTCGCATAGCGCGCCGCCCCGCGCGATTAAATTTTACCGCAGGCGGCGGCGGGATTACGCTCTTTTGTTGTGCACAGATCACAAAATCGGCATCGGGCGGAGTAAATTTAAAATTTGAACGCGCGGCTCTGCAGGCGGTGCTCGCTCGTGAAAGGCATAAATCCGCGGGGCTAAATTTAAACGCGGCTAGCGGCGTTTTAATCTGCTTTTTGCCGCGCGATGGCGACGCGCCGCGAGATTAAAATTTAATGATTTAAAAAGCGCGCAGGTCGGAGCTTAGTACCGCGGCAAACGGTCTTTGCCGAATAAAATTCCGGCTTGCGGCGGCGTATAGTATGCTACGATAGACTTGATTTTGCGGCGTACCGCTAAGCTAAATTTATAACTTAGCGCGGCGTGGCTAGATTTTGATAGCTTGGAATTTTTAATCGCTAAGATATATTCGCGCCGCGGGTTGAAATTCGGTCGCGTACGTTGCGGATTAAAATTTCGTGCCGCATAAATTTACGCATCAGACGGGTAGTCGCGAGTTAAATTCCATGGCGCGCACTTCACGGAACGCGGTTTTGAATTTTAATCACACTGGGCAGGGCTTGCTGCAGGCTGAAATTTAACTTGCGCACGGATTGAAATTTTAATCGCGCTAGATAAGCTCGCCGCCGGCTAAATTTAACGCAAGCGCGCCAAGGCGCAGAAGGAGTAAAATTTTGAAAGCCTATGCAAAGATCAATGTTTTTTTAAAAGTCGTCGGCACGCGCGGCGGCTACCACGAGATCGCCTCGCGCTTCGTGCTGCGCAGGGAGCTGTTTGATGAGATAAGCTTCGAGCGAGCGAGCGGCTTTGCGCTTGAATGCGACGCCGCGCAGATCGCGGATAATATAATTTTAAAGGCTAAGGCGGCGCTTGAGCGGGCGGGCTTTGCGCGCGAGCTTGCAGAATTTTTCAGCTCGCACAAGATCGTGCTTAAAAAACGTATTCCGATCGGTGCGGGTCTTGGGGGCGGCAGTAGCGATGCGGCGGCGTTTTTGCGGCTTGCGAACGAGGAATTAAGCTTAAAAATTCCGCGCGAGCGGCTTATAGCGATCGCGCAAAATATCGGCGCGGACGTCGCGTTTTTTGTTAGCGGGCTGGAGGCCGCAAACGTGCGCGGCATCGGCGAGATCATCGAGTCTTTCGAGGACTTCTTGCCTGCGATCGAAATTTTAACGCCCGCGATCTTTTGCTCCACCGGCGCGGTTTATAATGAGTTTCGCGCAAGCTTTATGCAAAATATAAACGCCGCGCAGGCTAAAGAGATGTTGCGTTTAAGCAGCGAGCAGCTGCTGACGCGATACGGTAATTTCGAGTTGAACGATCTTTTCGCGCCGTGCATAAAGCTATATCCGCAGATGAGTAAGTATCGCGATATGTTTCTAAGCGGCAGCGGCAGCAGCGTGTTTTTCTTAAAATAAGAATTCCAAGGCGCGCGGTTAAAATTTAAAAGCTAAATTTTAAAGATAAAATTTAAAATTCGCTCGCCCGCTTTTAAATTTAAGCAAAAACGGGCTAAGCTTAGGGTCAAATTTAGAAGGAAAAAGATGAAAGAACTGAGTAAAAATCGCAAGGCATTTCACGATTTTACGATACTTGAAAGCTTTGAAGCGGGCATCGTGCTAAAGGGCAGCGAGGTCAAAGCTCTGCGCGCGGGCAGGGGCAATCTCAAAGATAGCTTTTGTCGCGTGATCCGCGGCGAGCTGTTTTTGCTAAACGCCCATATCAGCTATCTCGAAAGCACCAACGCCCATTTTCGTCCAGACGAGGGGGCGGCGAGAAAGCTTTTGATGCATCGTAAGCAGATCGACAAGCTGCTTGGCGCGGTTAGCAAAGAGGGTCTTACCATAGTGGTTTTGTCGCTGTATCTGAATGATAAAAACCGCGTAAAGGCGCGTATTGCTTTAGCAAAAGGCAAAAATCTGCACGATAAGCGCGAATCGCTAAAGCGCAAGGAAGCCGATCGCGAAGCGCAAAGCGCGATGAAGCGATACGACAAGCATTCATTTTAAATTCACAAAACTTTGGTTAAAATGCGGGCTTAAATTTAAACCCGAAGGAAATGCAATGAAGAAATTTTTACTATTATGTTTAGCGATTTTTGTCTTAAGTGGCTGCGGAGATGATTCGCAGAAAAAGACGGGCTCTGCGGGCGAGAATCAGATGGCAAAAAATTCTGCTCAAGATAAAAATGGCGAGCGTATCGGCAGCGAGAGCGACGAGGAGGTAGCTTTTACGCCGTTTAAAACGGGTGAACGATTTACGCTTAAAAGCGTCGTAGGCGGCGAGGTAACGATCGAGCGGACAGAAAAGGGCTTTAAGCTCGCGGACAGCGATAAAATTTTAATGTTTGATATTTTTGGTACATACTGTCAGCCGTGCCGCATCGAAGCGCCGCATCTGATGGACTTTCAGTTAAAAAATTCCGCGGATTTTCTGATGGTCGGCTTGATTTATTTCGAGGACATTACGGATGCGCAAGTGATCGAAAATTTTACGAAAAAATTTAACGCATATTATTTCATCTCCAATTCAAAACAAAACGAGCGCATAGTGGGTCAAATTTTAAGCGACATCGGTTATCGCCACGCGCTTTCGATCCCTTTTAAGGTAGTGCTTAAAGACGGAAAATATCAAAGGCTTACCGACATTAACGAGGGCGATGAGCGGGGCAAGCCGTATTACTTAGGCATGGTCGATACCGATGTGATAAAAAGCGATATCGCCAGGATAAAAAATGGCAACTAAAACCGGTGTGCAGATTCACACTCGCGCCAAAACAAAATCTTTTGTGCCTCGTCCGTATAAAGTGATTTTACTAAACGACGACGTGACGACGATGGATTTCGTGGTTTATATTTTGATGGAGATTTTTGCCAAAAACTTTAACGACGCCGTAGATTTGATGATGAAAGTTCATAGGCAGGGTCGCGCGGTTTGCGGCGCGTATCCTAAAGAGATAGCCGAGTGCAAGCAACAAGCGGTTTTACAAGCGGCAAAGGCCGCAGGATTCCCTCTTAGATGTGAGATCGAAGAGGATTAAATTTAAAGGAAAGCAATGATAGGATTTTTTTTAAACAAACATTTTGAACAAGCAATCAGCGTCGCAAACGACGGCGAGGACGAATATATCACCACTTCGCACGTAGTTTATGCGATTTTTAAATACAATAAGCCCTTTCACGGGCTCATCGCCAAAGAAATTCCGGATATTAACTACCTAAATATCTTGGATAATCTGGGCGGGCTTTTGGATATGATGCCTAAATCAAGCGGCAAGACTCCGGCGCAGACGATAGAATTTAAGCAGTTCTATACTGAATTAAATAACGCTAAAGAGCCTAAAAACGAGCTTGATTTTATGCTTAAAATTCTAAATGATAAGGAAAACGACTGCACTAAAATTTTAAATCACTACGGTATCAATGCCGCGATTTTTGAGCTCATCGTGCGAAAGTACAAATCTGCTTTCGATCACCGTGATGAGGTCGTTTCTCGCGACGAAGCCGCAGCGATTAAGCTAAACTCATACGATATCGATGATATCACGCATGCGATGAATTACGACGAAAGCCGTAGGCAGTGGCAGAATACGGAATTTGAGCCTGCATTTGAGGGCGAAAAGGACGCCATAAACGAGCGCGATATTAAAAAGGACTCGCCTAGTTCACTTTATACAGCAAACCTCAATAAAATCGCACTTGAGGGCAAGATCGATCCACTCATCGGACGCGAAAAAGAGATCGAAAAGACGCTGCAAACCCTCTGTCGCCGCAAGAAAAATAATCCGATCCTAGTAGGCGAAGCAGGAGTTGGTAAAACCGCGATCATCGAGGGTATCGCGCTAAAAATCGTCCGCGGCGAAGTGCCAGAGAAGCTAAAAAATAAGGTGATTTACGCCCTTGATGCTGGCGCGCTGATCGCAGGCACTACGCTACGCGGGGAGTTTGAAGAGAGGCTAAAGGATCTCATAGACGAGTTTAGCGCTAATCAAAATGCGATTTTATTTATCGATGAAATTCATACGATCGTTGGTGCAGGCACGGGCAATCGCAACGAACTTGATATGTCAAACATCCTAAAACCTTCGCTTGCAAGCGGCGAGCTATCGGTCATCGGCGCTACTACATACGGCGAATACCGCTCGTTTTCGCAGGATAAAGCGCTTAGCCGCAGGTTTTGCAAAATCGACGTGAGCGAGCCTAGCATTGACGATAGCGTCGAAATTTTAAAAGGCGTAGCCAAAAAATACGAGGAATTTCACGGCGTAAAATTTAGCGACGAAATTTTGCGTGATAGCGTAACGCTTGCTAAAAAATATCAAAGTGATAAATTCCTTCCCGATAGCGCCATTGATCTCATCGACGAGGTGGGCGCGAGCTTTGCGTTTAAACCGCACGAAGCTCCGCTTGAAATCAGTAAGGACGATTTAGTAAATACACTTTCGATTAGCGCGAATATTGCAAATTTAAGTAGTAGCGTCGATAATAAACAGGTACTAAAAAATCTGGAAGCCAATATCAAGCGTGAAATTTTCGGTCAAGATGAGGCGGTTAGCAGCCTTTGCAAGGCGCTTTTGCGCTCTTACGCCGGGCTTGGAGGCGCAAGCTCCCCAATCGGCGTATTTTTATTTGCAGGTAGCAGCGGTGTGGGCAAAAGTGAGCTAGCCAAGGTTTTAGCCGCGCACCTTGGAGTGCATTTTGAGCGCTATGATATGAGCGAATATATGGAAGCTCACAGCGTCTCGAGGCTCATCGGAGCACCTCCTGGATACGTGGGCTTTGAAAACGGTGGAATTTTAACGAATAACATCAAAAAGCACCCATATAGCGTCATTTTATTTGATGAGGTAGAAAAAGCTCATCCTAGCATGACGAATATTTTTTTAGGAATTTTCGATAGCGCAAGTCTTACCGATAACAACGGCGTTACGACCGATTTTAAAAATACGATCATAATAATGACGTCGAATTTAGGCACGAAAGAAGCGCCGCAAGTTGGATTTACGAAGGACGAGAGCTATAAAGTAGATAGTGCCATAAAAAGCTTTTTTGCGCCAGAATTTCGCAATCGTATCGATAAAATCATAAATTTCAACCGCTTAAGCGGCGAAATTTTAGAAAAGATCGTGGATAAAACTATCGGTGAGCTGGAGTCGCAGCTAAAAAACGTAAAGATTAGCCTAAGCAAGGAAGCAAAAGATTTGATTATATCGCGTGGCTATTCGGATGAGTTTGGAGCGCGAAATTTAAAGCGCGAGATCAGCTCTCAGATCAGCGATCATATAAGCGGCGAGCTGCTTTTTGGCGCGCTGCAAGAGGGCGGCTTAGTTAGCGTGAGCGTAAAAGATGGCGAGCTAAGCTTTAGCTTTGCTTCTACACCTTTGCCGCAGATAGAAAAAAAGCAACCCGCACTAGCTCAAAGCAGTGTCGTTAAATAATGGCTCGGTTTTACGATTTTCCAGATCCTATGGATGCGCCCGATTTTGCACCGCTTGCAAGTGGCGGCGACCTGAGCGAGGATTGCTTGCTTAGCGCTTATAGCGCAGGGATATTTCCGTGGTTTAACGAGGATGAGCCGATTTTATGGTGGTCGCCCAATCCGCGCGCAGTGCTTGATCCGCGTGAAGTGCGTGTGCAAAAGTCCATTAAGCCTTATCTTAAGCGATATGACGTTAAATTTGACGCGAATTTTAAGGGCTTCATCGAGCGATGCAAAGACGTACGAAAAAAAGAGAGCGACGGCACGTGGATCAGCGAGCAGATCGTGCAGGCTTACTCGCGTTTGGCAGCAGACGGCTACGCTCACAGCGTCGAGGCGTACGAGGACGGCGAGCTTGTGGGTGGGCTATACGGGCTAATTTTTGGGCGTGTGTTTTGCGGCGAGAGTATGCTGAGCCTAAAGAGCAATGCTTCGAAAGTAGCGCTGATTAGGCTTTGTGAGGTGCTTGCAAATTTCGGCTTTCTAATCGATTGTCAGATTATGAACGAGCATCTGAAATTTATGGGTGCTAAAGAGATGCCGCGAGCGGAATTCCTCGCTCTATTTGCTGAGCTTAGTGCGCAAGATAGCGGCTTTGAGCGCTTTGCGGATCTTAAAGTTCCGCGCGGAGCGCAGCATTGAGTCAAAGCTTGAGATGCAGCAGCGTAAAAAATGCGCGGAATTTAGAATTTTAAAGAAATAAGATGTGGCAAAGAGATAAAAGCTCCTCGGTCGGTATGATTATTGTGATGTTTATATTCGTGCCGGCGGCGCTTTTTGTATTTTTGGCGATTTTATATTTTTGGGGCAGCACTGAGCGCAAGCTACCGCGCCTGGATGTCAATGAAACCAACAGCGCGATCCGCGGCGCGATAATCGCAAAAGATAACTACGTCGCGGCAAATTCCGTCAAACTCTACAAAGTTAGCGTCGATGCGCGCAGCATCGATAAAAACAAGCTTGATCTTTTCGTGCGGTTATACTGCATCTACACGGGCGATAGTGAAAAGCGCGTCAAAAGCGCGATCGAGGGCTCTGGCGGCACGACCGTGCTGTCGTATAAGATCGACGCCAAAACTGCCGTGCACCTTAAAGAGCTTGCGTATAAGCTAAATTTAAAAAAGGTCTTTGTTAGCTTCATGGGCGCAAACGGCAGGCTAAATCCGCCTATCCGCATGAGCGTGAGCGAAAGCGGCGAGAAGCGCAGCTACAATGTTGGCGACTCACTCACTCCGTTAATCGGCTATATCAATAAGAAAGAGGTTGATGGCATCACCAAGGTTAGCGGAATTAAGGGGATCGAGAAGTACTATGAGTATTATCTCTCGCCGGTTAGAGATGAGTTTATCGTGGGCCCGCGCGATATCGGCGGCAACATCATTCTAGAGCGCAGCAGCAAAAAAACGGGCAGGATCGACGGCTACAATGTCCGCCTAAGCGTGCCGCTAACGCTGCAAAGAAAGATAGAGCGCCTAAGCGATGAGGGCGCTGATAATTACGATGCGCGAGAAATCGTGGTGGGCATTATGAACTCCAAAACGGGCAAAATTTTATCCCTTGCGACCAATGCCCGCTATGACCCCTCAAACATCACGAAAAACGATCTTAAGAATTTAAATTTTACCGCGAGCGAATACGCCTACGAAGTGGGCTCGATTATGAAGCCGATAATTTTCGCAATCGCCTATGATGCCAAAGCCGTCAAACCGGGCGAGATCATTAATACCTATAACGGCAGCTATAAGCTTGGTACTCGCACGATCCGCGACACGCATCCTGCAAAGCAGATGAGCGGCGAGGAGATCATCATCCACAGCTCAAATATTGGAATGATTAAAATTTCAGAGCGGCTGGAGGGGCAGGCTATTTATGACGGGCTGATGAACTTCGGTATGTCGCAAAAAACCGGCATCGATCTGCCGTATGAGCAAAGCGGAAATATCCCAAGCATCAAAAGCCTGAATAATAAAATTTACAAAGCCACGATCAGCTACGGCTACGGCGCGCAGATGACATTCCTTCAGATGCTCAATGCCTATACCGTCTTTAACAACGGCGGCGTCATGATTAGCCCGCGCCTAGTCGAAAATCTCGAAAATAACGGCAAAACTTACATCGTCAACGAAAGCGAAACCCGCCAGGTAATCTCTAAACCTACCGCTGACGTAATAAAAGGAATTTTAATCAAAACGGTTGAGAGCGGCACGGGGCGCAAAGGGCGGGTAGCGGGGCTGCAAATCGGCGGCAAGACGGGCACCGCGCGCATCGCCAAGGGGGGCGGCTATTCGAGCGCCTATAATAGCTCGTTTTTTGGCTTTGCCAACGACGCGGACACCAGCTACACGATCGGCGTTTTGGTGCGCGAGCCTAAAAGGGGTAGCTACTACGCCGCTCAAAATGCGCTGCCGATCTTTAAGCGGGCGGTAGGAATTTTGATAGAGGAGGGCTATCTAAAGCCTGCAGCCGACGCAAACGCCACGCAAAAGGTCGAGATCAAGGATGAGGCAGTTGAAATTAAAGATTAAATTTGCTAAATTTCGCGAGGTTTTTTAAAATTTTGCGGCGACGAAAATTCGCGAAATTCGGCGCGGCTTTTTTAAATTTTACGGCGTTTAAAATTTATAGCGCAGAATTTTGGCGGCATATAATTTCGTGGCGCAAATTTTAACGGCACTAAGATGGAATTCTATCGCGACACGGAATTTTACGTGGCGTAAAATTCCGTGTCAAGGCAAAATTTTAAATTTGCCGCCGTGCAAATAAGCGCAAGTAAAACGGCGAGCGAGCTTGCAGCGTAAATTTATAAGACGCAGCGCTATAAATTCGCGCCGTATGTCTGCGCGAGCATGAAATTTGGCGAGTTTGGCTGCGAAATTTAACGATGAAATTTAACGCAAAGAAAAGAGGAAAATATGAAAGCAAATGAGGGAAAAATGAAAATAGCGATAATCGGGCTTGGCTACGTTGGGCTTCCTTTGGCGGCGGCGTTTGCGGCGAAACACGAGGTCGTGGGCTTTGACGTCTGCCTGGAGCGCATAGACGAGCTGCGCGGCGGGCACGATCGCACGCTGGAGCTTAGCGACGAGGAGCTTGCCGCGGCGATTCAAAACGGGCTAAAATTTAGCGCAAATCTAGATGATATGAGGCAGAGCAATTTTTATATCGTGTGCGTGCCTACGCCCGTAGATAGGCTAAATCGCCCCGATCTTACGCCGCTAATCAAGGCCAGCGAAAGCGTCGGAGCCGTACTTAAAAAGGGCGACATCGTCGTGTATGAAAGCACCGTCTATCCGGGCGCTACAGAGGAGGACTGCGTGCCGGTGCTTGAGAGAGCCAGCGGGCTTAAATTTAACCGCGATTTTTTCTGCGGATATTCGCCCGAGCGGATCAATCCTGGTGATAAAATTCACACCGTCACTAAGATCAAAAAGATCGTCTCGGCAAGCACCGCGGAGGCTTTGGACGTCGTAGATAGCGTCTATCTTAGCATCCTGCAAAACGGCACCTTTCGCGCTAGCAGTATCAAGGTCGCCGAGGCCGCGAAGGTGATCGAAAACACCCAGCGCGACATCAATATCGGCTTTATCAACGAGCTTGCGATCCTATTTGGCAAGCTCGGTATCAACACCAACGACGTCATCGACGCAGCGGCTACGAAGTGGAATTTCTTAAGCTTCCGTCCGGGCCTCGTAGGCGGACACTGCATCGGCATCGATCCGTATTATCTGGCGCAGAAGGCGACCGAGGTGGGCTATCACCCCGAAATCATCCTCTCAAGCCGCCGCATCAACGACAATATGGGAAGCTACGTCGCTACGGAGGTCGTTAAGATGATGATAAAATACGACGAAAAGGTAAAGGGCGCGAAGGTCTTGATCTTGGGGCTGACGTTTAAAGAAAACTGTCCCGATACCCGCAATACGCGCGTCGTGGATATGATAAAAGAGCTTAAAAATTTCGGCTGCGAGGTGGGCGTCTATGATCCTTGGGCGAGCGCCGCCGACGCCAAGAGATACTACGACATCGATCTGCTGCAAAAGCCCGATTTGCGCAAATTTGACTGCGTCATAATCGCCGTAGCGCATAAGCAGTTTTTTGAGCTTGATTACGCGGGCTCGCTGGTTTACGACGTGAAAAACGTTTATAAAGGTGCGCAAGGAAAGCTCTGAAATTTAGCTTGGGGATTAAATTTAGACTTCTAAATAGGCAGTTTAGCGGGGATAAGGATGAACGAGGCAAGGCTCGAAGAGCTAAAGAAAATTCTAAACGAACGACGTCAAAATTTAGAGCGAGGCTCACAGGAAAATTCTGATGCTCAAAATTCCAATGCCTTAATTTTAATAAAGGAGATATAGATGAGTAGAGGAAGTGTTGATAAAAGGTGTACTTATTACAGGTGGTTTTAAATCGCTACAAGAATATTCTGATTTGCCAAAAGCTACTAAAGGAATACAATGAAAAACCCGCTTTACTACGTAGATTATTGGTATGATTTGATTAAATTCGGCTTTGATCGGAAGCATACTTTTATAACGCTAATCGTTGTTTGCGTTTCATTTATCGCACCGATACTTCTTTTGATAGCATATCAAAGCGCACCTAGTAGAAAAAATATAGAAGATCCTTTTGTTTTTGTTGGAACTATAAGCGAATTTCATAAATATGATAGCTATCGTGGCGGAACCGGCTGCAATATATCCGTGCGAGGAAGCGGTAAAATTTTTGATCTGCATATCGGAAATAGCAAGACAGATTATGAACAATTCGGTATGCAATTTTGTGATTTAATTTTCAAAAACTATATAGATCAAATTTGCGTAAAAATTAAAATGTCGGAGAGATTTTTAAATGAATACGGATATTGCGATGGAACAAAAATACATACCTCAAATGCAGAGGATTGGGATAATTTATATTTTCAAAGAAATATACTAACCTTAACTAGTATATTGCTATTTTTATCCGCATTGTATTCAATCCTAAAGCTTCATAAAGAATATAAAAAATCCAAACTAAAAGATTAAATTTTAATCTCTAAATTTACAACGCTTGCGCGAGTATAAATTTCGCAAAATCTTCGCGGGAGTTCGGGCATTTGCACACTTCGTAGTATTCATAACCCAGCTCGCGCGCACTAGCCCTATAAAAAATATCCAGTTCAAAATCGGTCTCGGAGTTATCCACGCAAAACGCGATCGGAAATATGAGCGCTTTTTTGCTCTGCAGATCCCGCAAAACGTCCGCGACATTGGGCTCTAGCCACTTCACGGGACCCAGGCGCGATTGATACGCCAAGATGATCTCTTTAAATTTAATCCCGCGCGCAGCCAGCAGATCTTGTAAAATCTCCACGTGCGCCTCTACCTGCGCCTTGTAGGGATCGCCCGCGGCGATCATTTTTACAGGCAGCGAATGCGCGGAAAATATGAGCGAAATTTGCGAAATTTCATCCGCGCTAAATTTCGAGATGCACTCCGTGATTAAATTTAGCAAAATTTCGTTGTAAGCGGCGCTATCGTAGAAAATATCAACTATCTTATAATTTTTTATCCCGAGCCGCTTAAGTGCCGCTTCGGCAGAGCACAGGCTCGATTGCACCGTCGTTTTCGAGAAGTGCGGATACAAAGGCATCAAAGCTATCTCGTCAAAATCCGCATATTTTTTAAGCACATCCTCCGCAAATGGCGGCGTGTAATTCATCGCATAATCGCAAATTAGCTCATCTATCGGTTTTTCATTCTTCGGCGCCTCGTTTCGCAGCGCCTCGCTCTGCGTCGGGACATACCGCGGCGGCTCATTCGCGGCACCTGCATCAGCCGCGCCTTCAAATTTTAAACCCGCTCCGAATTTTGCTCGCGCGAGTAAATTTACCCGCTCGCAAAGCGCTTCGGTGATGGAGCATATCGGCGAGCGCCCGTCCAATTTTTCGTAGTTGTTGCGCGCCGATGCGGTTCTGCTTTTTACGATGAGAGAGGCCAAAATGCTGCGCCAAAAATCGCTCTTAACGCCCAAAATAAAGGGGTCGTTAAACATATTTTTTAAAAAAACTTCAACCTCGCTCAGATTGTTCGGACCGCCCATGTTGAGTAAAATTAGGGCTTTTTTCATGAGATGATTTCTCTGATTTTTATCGCGTCCTCAACGCTTGCAAGACCTGCGTTAGTGCTGCTGTCGCACATCGCGCAAAACGCTTCGTGCTCGCGGCGTAGCGAAAAGTCGTCGCGATCGACGCGCAGATTCACGCGCCCGTCAGGCGTAATTTTAAAAAGAGTTATTGAGATTAGATCGCCGAAATACACGCCGCTGTCGGTGCAAATCTCTATACCGTGGCGTCTGATCGGATAGAGATTGGACTGCATTAGCGTGCAATAGCAGCCGTTTTTTGTGTGAAGTGTCGCGCATGCGGCTAGAGTGCGCTCTTTAGAGATATTTTTGCTAAGTTCTATGCAAGCTATCTCGCTGTGAGAAAGCAGCCGCACAAGATCGATATCTCTAAAAAGGGCATTGGCGACAATATCTGCTCTATCATCGTTTGCAAAACCGCTTACAAAGCTCATCGAAAAAATTTTATCCCCCTTGGCTAGCTCGCGTAGCAAGGATACGATTACTGGATTGTAGCGGTCGGAGTAGCCTACGGCTAGGCGCGTGCCGTTAGTAGTGACTGCGTAGTTTATCTCTCTGGCTTCGGCTAGGCTTTGTGCGAGCGGAGATTCTACGAAGATATTTTTGGTAAACGGCAGGCATTTTAAAATCAGCTCTTTATGCGATGGCGGGGGAGCCGTGATGACTACGGCGTCGGGCTTAGCGACGTTAAAAAGATCGGTTAGATTATCAAAGACCGGATAGCGCGGGCCGAAATTTTCACTGCTGCCCTTATGATAAAGCGCTACAAGTTCGAAATAATCGCTCCTTCTTAGCTCGCTGAAGTGCTTTTGACCAAGCTCGCCCATACCTATGATCGCTATCTTTTTTTTCATCGCCATGCCCTAAATTTAATCTTTTGCGCCATTATAACTAAGAATGGTTAAAATTTATAATTTTTAAAATCTAATTTAGCTAAAATGCGCCTTTAAAATTTAACTTGAAATAGGACAAATCATGGATATTAGAAGCGAATATTTAAATTTCTTTGCAAGCAAAGAGCATCAGATCATCCCTAGTGCGCCGCTGGTGCCGGATGATGATAGCTTGCTTTTTACAAACGCGGGCATGGTGCCGTTTAAAAGCATATTCACTGGAGCCGTTCCGCGTCCGACGCCACCTATCCGCACGAGCTGTCAGACCTGCATCCGCGCCGGTGGCAAGCACAACGACTTAGACAACGTCGGCTACACCGCGCGTCATCATACGTTTTTTGAGATGCTTGGAAATTTCAGCTTCGGCGAGTATTTTAAAGAGCAGGCAATCGCCTATGCGTGGGAGTTTATCACTGAAATTTTAAAGCTTCCTAAAGACAAACTCTACGTTACCGTGCACGAAAAGGACGACGAAGCGTTCGGGTTCTGGGCGCGTCACATAGCGCAGGAGCGCATATATCGCTTCGGCGATCACGATAACTTTTGGGCGATGGGCGATACCGGACCGTGCGGGCCGTGCAGCGAAATTTTTTACGATCAGGGTGAGGAACATTTTCACTCGCCCGAGGATTATATGGGCGGCGACGGCGACCGCTTTTTAGAGATTTGGAATTTAGTTTTCATGCAGTATGAGCGCAGCAAAGACGGCAAGCTTAGCCCGCTTCCAAAGCCTAGCATCGACACGGGCATGGGGCTTGAGCGCGTAACGGCGATTAAGGAGGGCAAATTTAGCAACTATGACAGCTCGCTTTTCATGCCGCTAATTGATGAGGTCGCGAAACTTTGCGGCAAACCTTACGTTTATGAAAGCGGCGCGAGCTATCGCGTCATCGCCGATCATATCCGTTCAGTTACGTTTTTGCTAGCACAGGGAACAAATTTTAACCGCGAGGGCAGGGGGTATGTTTTGCGTAGAATTCTGCGCCGCGCCGTTCGCCATGGCTATCTGCTCGGCATCAAAGAGCCGTTTATGTACCGCCTCGTGGATAAAGTATGCGAGCTGATGGGCGGGCATTATGCATATTTGAATGAGAAAAAGCAAGCCGTAAAGGAGCAGATTAAACTCGAAGAGGAGCGGTTTTTCGCTACTTTGGCAAACGGTATCGAGCTTTTTAACGAGGAGCTTAAGCACACTAAAGAAATTTTTAGCGGTGAGGTCGCGTTTAAGTTATACGATACCTACGGCTTTCCGCTCGATCTGACCGCCGATATGCTGCGCGAGAAAAATTTGCGCGTGGATGAGGCTAAATTTGACGCGCTTATGAGCGAGCAAAGGCAGATAGCTAAAGCCGCATGGAAGGGCAGTGGCGATAAAAACGTCCGTGGCGATTTCAAGGCGCTGCTAGAGAAATTCGGCGAGAATAGATTTAGCGGTTACGAAGAGCTTAGCCGCACGAGCAAGGTTTTAGCGCTGCTTAACGAGGATTTTGCGGAAGTGGATGAGCTAAAAGCCGGCGATATCGGCTGGGCGATGTTTGATGTCACTCCGTTTTATGCACAAAGCGGCGGTCAAACGGGCGATAGCGGCGAAGTGGAGTCCATAGCCGATGTGTTTGATACGCAGAAATTTTATGGGCTAAATTTATCCCACTTGCGCCTTAATCGTAACCTGAAAATCGGCGATATCGTCGGGCTTAAGGTTTCTGAGGAGCGTGAACAGATTGCACGTCAT
Organism: uncultured Campylobacter sp.; assembly: GCA_963530195.1. Classification (GTDB taxonomy): domain Bacteria; phylum Campylobacterota; class Campylobacteria; order Campylobacterales; family Campylobacteraceae; genus Campylobacter_B. Next base: position 48,963 of record CAUSCW010000003.1, on the reverse strand, counting down.
CACAGCGCGACGCACCTTTTGCACGCGGCGCTTCGTGCGGTGCTAGGGGCTCATATCGCTCAAGCAGGAAGCTTGGTTGAAGCGGACCGCTTAAGATTTGACTTCTCGCATCCTAAGGCACTTAGCGACGAGGAGCTAGCTAAAATCGAGGAATTTGTAAATAACGCCGTTTGCAAGGGCTGTGCGGCAAAAACTGAGATTATGGATATAGATGATGCTAAAAACAGCGGCGCGATTGCGCTTTTTGGCGAAAAATACGGCTCAAAAGTGCGCGTTGTGAGCTTTGGAGAGATTAGTAAGGAGCTTTGCGGCGGAATTCACGTGCGTAATTTAAGCGAGATAGGACCGTTTTTTATCGTCAAAGAAAGCGGCGTAAGTGCGGGTGTTAGGCGTATTGAGGCAGTTTGTTCGCGCGCTGCTTTAAATTTAGCGCTTCAAAATCGCGCTAAGCTTGCTGAAATTTCTGCGGAGCTAAAGGGGATTGAGCCTCTCCGCGCGATTGAGAAATTAAAAGATGAGATTAGATCGCTAAAAGATCAGATCAAGCATGCAAGCAGTTCTCATGCACTGGCTTTTTTAAATGTCGGCGATACCAAACTTTGCGTAGCCTCGGTCGAAAGCGGTGATATAAAAACTATGATAGATGAGTTTAAAAATAGCCACGAAAAGGCGGCGATAATGCTGATGCAAGTAGGCACCGATGGCAAAATTTCAATCGCAGCAGGTGTTAAAAACGCGCCGATCAAAGCTGGCGAGTGGGTTAAGCTCGCGGCGCAAATTTTAGGCGGCGGCGGCGGCGGACGCGATGATTTTGCGACCGCAGGCGGCAGGGACGTGCTAAAAATCGAAGAAGCGATCAAAGAGGCGATCTCTTACGCAAAAGGTAAAATTTGAACGAAATCGATACCGGCTTCATCAAAGCCTCGCAAATTTTGCCGCTGATTCACATTTTAAGCGTAATTTTTTTGATCTGCGCGCAGATCTGCGTATTTTTGATCGCGCGGATCTTTATGAATTTAAGCAGTAAAAGCCAAGCGGACGCGAAGGATGTAAAATTTGCAGAAATTTTGCGATATATGAAACGCTATGAGCAGTTTTTTGCGCTATTTTTGGTGATCGTTTGCGTAAGTGGATTTTTTCTTGCGGACGGCGGAAGTTTTAAATTTTCAGATCCTATGGTAAAAGGTGCGATTGCCACGTTGTGGGCTGGTGCCGGCTTTATACTACTAAATTTTATCTACATGCATTATAAAATTTTATCTTTGAAGCGAGCTTTGGATGCGGGAGATGAGCTTGAGGCGAATGAGCATTTAATCATCGTCGTTAAATATTTCATCCCGTTAAATATCGTAGTCACGCTGATTTGCGTTTATCTAGGCGTGACGGTGGGCGAGTTTTGATGATTTATTTAGCTTCCAGTTCGCCTACTAGAGCACAAATTCTAAAGGATAACGGCGTAGAATTTACGCAAATTCCTTTTAATTTCGATGAAAGCGGCATTAGTAAGGACGATGCACGCACCTATGCCTACCGCGTTGTCTTGGCCAAGAAAACGCAGTTTTTTAAAATTTATAAAAATTATGATAGAGTGCTGTTTGCCGATAGCTCCGTGCTTGCCGGCGGTAAAATTTTAGGCAAGGCGCGGGATGAAGCGGACGCGTTAAGGATGCTGCGAGCTCAAAGCGGTGCTAGCTGCGCCGTTTATACTGCGATGATTTTTTGTAGTAAGGCGTTAGAGCTTTCGGCACTTAGCGTCGCAAGCTTTGAATTTGCGGAATTTACTGAAGCGGATTTAAAAGGCTATATCGCTAGCGGTGATTGGCGCGGCAAGGCGGGTGCGATGAGTATCGAGGGCTTTAATGAAAAATATATCAAAAGCTCGCGTGGGTCGAAATTTACGGCGATGGGGCTTGATCTGGAAATTTTAAAGAGGTTTGTATGGTAAGAGTTTTATTTAGTTTTATTACGGTTTGTGCGTTTGCCGCAGGCGGGATTTTTTTGTATTTTTACTCGCAAATCCGCTTGGAATCGGACTCGATCATCGATTATCATCCCGAGCTTACGACTAAAATTTATGATCGCAACGGTAATTTGATAGCCAACGTTTTTAATGAACAAAATAGAATTTACGTAAAATTTGACGAGATCCCAGGCCGCGTGATCGAGGCGCTCGTAGCTATCGAGGATACGGCGTTTTTCGAACACGGCGGCGTGAATGTCGAGGCGATTTTCAGGGCGATTATTAAGGATGTCAAAGCGATGAAATTTGTCGAAGGGGCTTCCACGATTACGCAGCAGATCACGCGAAATTTAGTTCTTTCGAGCGAAAAGAAGCTTGATCGCAAGATCAAAGAAGCGATCCTATCGCTTAAGATAGAAAACGCCCTAAGCAAGGAACAAATTCTAGAGCGTTACTTCAACGAAGTGTATTTCGGACACGGATATTACGGCATCCGCACGGCGGCTTTGGGATATTTCAAAAAGGATTTGCAAGATTTAAGCCTTAAAGAGATCGCGATTTTAGTGGGCTTGCCGAAAGCTCCTAGCAGCTTTGATCCTACTAAGCACCTGGATTTGTCGCTTTCGCGTGCCAATAACGTGATTTATAGGATGCATGAGCTCGGCTGGATAAATAAGACCGAATATGAGCTTGCGATGAACGAGCAGCCTACGATCTACAACGAAACGCTCACGCAAAACGTAGCGCCGTATGCCGTAGATGAGATCATAAAAGAAGCCGAAAAAATTCTACCGGACGTCCGCACGGGCGGATACCGCATAGATACGAGCCTTGATCTAAAGGCGCAGGCGATGGCGCAAGAGGCATTAGTTTTCGGCTACAATGAAATTTTAAAGCGCAACAAAGACGCTAATGCAAGCAACGTAAACGGCGCTATGGTCGTCACGCATCCACAAAACGGCGAAATTTTAGCTTTAGTAGGCGGTGTGGATTACGCGAAATCAAATTTCAATCGTGCCAGCCAATCCCAGCGCCAAACCGGCTCCAGCTTCAAGCCTTTCGTCTATCAAATCGCCCTTGATATGGGCTACTCGACGATGACCGAAGTTCCCGATATAGCTAGAGAATTCGACGACGGCAGCGATAAAACGTGGAAGCCGAAAAATTACGACAAGACTTACAGCGGCTATATCACGATCAAAGAAGCCTTAACGCGCTCACGTAACCTTGCCTCAATCAATCTGATGCAATCTATCGGCGTTGATCGCGCGGTAAAAAAGCTTGGCGAGTTCGGCTTTAAAAACGTTCCACCAGCCCTGTCAGTGGCTATCGGCAGCTACGGAATTTCGCCGCTTGAATACTCCACGATGTATTCGATGTTCCCGGGGCTTGGGATTACTGCAAAATCAAAATTTATCGTTTCGATTACCGATAAGGACGGCAAAACTCGCTTTATCGAGCCTGAGCGCCGTCGCGTGCTGCGCCCGGAGCAGGCATATCTGATGACTACGTTGATGAAAAATATCGTCCAGCGCGGCACCGGCACTCGCGCGCGCGTGCAAGGGATCGACGTCGCGGGCAAAACGGGCACATCAAACGACAGCATCGATGCGTGGTTTTGCGGCTTTACGCCCGATCTACAGATCATCATTTGGTACGGCAACGACGATTATAAACCGATGCGAAAGGTCGAGGGCGGCGGACGTACTGCAGCGCCTGTCTTTGCGCGCTTTTTAGCAAACTACCTCAAAGAGTATCCGCAAACTAAACGAAATTTCACGGTTCCGGACGGCGTCTTTAGCAGCTCATACAACGGCAAAGAGGAGTATTACACTAAAATTTCGCCGCTTCCTAAACCCCGCGAAAGTAGCAGCGACGGATCATTTTAAATTTGGATGGGAATCTAAATTTGATCCACTTTCGGAAGCCCTTGCATGGATCGATATTAATTAAGCACAATATAAATATGCTAATTTATAGTTTATTTAGTGTTTGGGGTGATAAAATTACAATTCGCGGGAGCTAAAACAACAAGAGGCTTATAAAATCTTGTGATTTAGGTGATGAATTTGGCTGCTTTAGCAAAGCTATTTCTATATTTTACGGCAAAGGAGCGGACAAAGACGAAAATAAGGGGAGAAGAATTTTTGAAGACAATTGCAAAATGGAGAAAAATTTAGCTGCGAGGCGCTGAAAAATATCGATAAGACGGGTAGCGACGGTGCGATTCCAATCGCGGAATAATTAAAAATTATTAACGAGCTAATATGTTAAATTTTGCTTTAATATGCGGATCGGTTATTTTTGTAGATCTGTTATTATGGATTTTCTATGATTTTAGATCAAATATCATAAATTTCTTTATAGTTTTAATTGCTGCTTTATGCCATCCATTTTATTTTATATTGTCTTATATGTCTGCATTTGCGCTTTGTTCCGCGACGCATATCATAAATACTACTCAGACACACTGTTTTCTTATAATAATAGCGCTATTTATGATTCTATTTTTTGCTTTAAGATATAAAATTTTAAAGAGTATATCGAATAAAATTTTTAATAATAATCTCGGTCTATTAAAAATTTCAAAATTTTATTTCTTCACGGCGATCCTTATTCCCATATATTTTGTAGACGATTTAGAAGGTCTTACCTATGCCGTTTATACCCTTTTACCGATTTTAGCGTTTTATACGTTGATTTATAGCGTAATTAAAATTCTATTAGCGAAATTTGTTTTTAGAAAGTACAAAACGCCAAGCAATAAAACCAACGCTAGCCATTTATCGGCATGAAATTATTTAGTAAATTTACCCTGCGCCGGGCGAATAACAAATAATTTAATGCCTATTAGTTATAAAAACGCTAAAGCAGCTGTCGGCAAATCAAAAGCGTATCAAATTATAAATTTACGCTTCAATTCGTAATCGCTTCTACGGTGCTAGAAGTAGCATAAATTAATCCGCCTACGGTGATGAAAACTACGGCGCCTACGATTAATACCGGTAGCGCTATGATAACGCCAAGAGGGTTAGGTCCGCTGCTTTCCCTACTGCCGGGTAGAATTTCGAGATTTGCTTTTATAGGCATCTTTAATCTATCGCTAGGCTTCATTATTTCGTTTAAATTTTTTATATCCACTACTTGCGCATCAAAGTTAAAAACAACCTCGATCTCGCCTTTTTTCTCATCTATTTCGATGCGATCCGCCAGAGCCTTGATTTTGGCGACATCTGCGCCTGCAGCGGAATTTAAAAATGCGCTAAATTCGCCCCGTGCGCGCCCGGTATCGGCATTCGTCACGACGATTTTAACAAGCTCGCGCTTAAGCCCCTTGGCGTAACCCTCGTCGTAGAAGCGCGATATGTTTTTAAGCGAAGAGCCGCGCGTTAGCACGTAGCTAAATTTTTCGCCGACGATATATTCTTTGCCGTCATTTACAAAAAACGCCTTTATGCTCTCGCTCGTCTGTTGTTTAGCCGTCACGGAGCCCTGTTTGCATTGGCACCCAACTAGCACTACGGCTAATAAAATCGCGATAAATTTTTTCATACTTTCTCCTTGTTTCAATAACTGCCATCGACCGATTATTGCTTGATTTTATATCTTCAATTTTACTATCTCGGGACTTAAATTAGTATATTAAAATCTCACTTTAAGTGATCTTTCTTTGTAAAATTTGGATAAATTCCAGCTTAAGCAGATAAATTTTATCTTTTTATTGACGAGCCTCAATGCTTATCGAAATTTAAATAGGTAAAATTCCCTCCTAATTTCAGTTAAAGGAGTGAAAATGGCAGAATTTAAGAAGCTCTGGATGACGCTTGTAGCGGTACTCATCGTGGGCTTTAGTTTCTTGGGTTTTTACGGCGGCGAGGTGTATAGGCAGTCTCCGCCGGTGGTAAAATTTACCGATGCTAGCGGAGCTGAGCTGATCAGTACCGAGCGCATTTACCGCGGGCAGGAGGCCTGGCAGAGTATCGGCGGTATGCAGGTGGGCTCGATCTGGGGCCATGGAGCGTATCAGGCGCCTGATTGGAGCGCGGATTGGCTGCATAAGGAGCTGGTCGCGTTTATGGATATCAAGGCGCAGGAGCGTTTCGGCGTGAAATTTGACGCCTTAAATGACGAGCAAAAGGCGCAGATCAAGGCGCTTACCAAGGCTGAGTATCGCACCAACACCGTAAAAGACGGCACCGTCAAGCTAAGCGATGATCGCTTGAAAGCTATGGCGGTCGTAAAAGACGAATACATGGGCGTTTTCGGAAACGATCCGCGCTTTAAAAAGCTTCGCGAGGATTACGCGATGAAGGAAAACACGCTCGCAAACGAGCAACACCGCGCCGAGCTTATGGATTTCATCTTTTGGACTGCTTGGGCGGTTTCTACGGATCGTCCGAGCGGAGAGGCGACTTATACTAATAACTGGCCGCACGAGCCGCTGATAGACAATGTCCCTACCACGGAAAACGTCATTTGGACTATCATAAGCCTCGTTGTTTTGCTTACCGGCATCGGCTTGTTGGTTTGGTTCGGAAATTTCTACGGCAAAAAGGACGAGGATTTCGAGGCTCCTGCGAAGCTCAACGCCGATCCGATCGCCGCTTTAGCGCTTACGCCGTCGCAAAAGGCGCTCGGTAAGTACCTTTTCGTAGCGATTGCATTGTTTGCATTTCAAGCCTTCATCGGCGGCTTTGTTGCGCACTATACGATCGAGGGTCAGTCCTTTTTCGGGCTTGATATTTCGCAATATATCCCTTACTCGCTAGCTCGCACCTGGCACGTGCAGGCGTCCATTTTCTGGATCGCTACCGGCTTTTTGGCGGCGGGATTGTTTCTAGCGCCGATCATCAACGGCGGCAAGGATCCTAAATTTCAAAAACTCGGCGTGGACGTGCTTTTCTACGCGCTTCTTTTCTTGGTCGTCGGCAGCTTCGCGGGCGAATACATGGCGATTGCGGGCAAGATGGATCCAAGCAGCAGTTTCTGGATCGGACATCAAGGATACGAGTATTTAGACCTCGGTAGAATTTGGCAGCTGATACTGTTTGTGGGCCTTGTGATCTGGATGGTGCTCGTGCTTCGCGGCTTTATCGCGGGCTTTAGGGCCGAGGGCGATAAGAATTTATTGGCGATCTTTACTGCTTCGGTTATCGCCGTGGGGCTTTTTTACGGCGCGGGACTATTTTACGGACAGCGCTCGCCGATCCCTGTGATGGAGTATTGGCGCTGGTGGGTTGTGCACCTTTGGGTCGAGGGATTTTTCGAGGTTTTCGCGACGGCGTCTTTGGCGTTCGTGTTCGCGTCCTTGGGCTTAGTAAGCAAGAAATTTGCCACCTACACCTCGATTGCTAGCGCGTCGATTTTCCTAATCGGCGGAATTCCTGGTACCTTCCACCACCTTTATTTTGCGGGCACCACTACGCCGATAATGGCGGTTGGCGCGAGTTTCTCGGCGCTTGAGGTCGTGCCTTTGGTGCTTTTGGGTTCGGAAGCGTTTCATTACTACAAGCTTCAATTCGCGCAGGATTGGGCTAAGCGTTTAAAATGGCCGCTTTACTGCTTCATCGCCGTGGCGTTTTGGAATATGCTGGGCGCGGGCGTTTTCGGCTTTTTGATCAACCCGCCGCTTGCGTTATTTTACATCCAGGGCTTAAACACCACTGCGGTGCACGCGCATACGGCGCTATTTGGCGTATACGGCTTTTTGGCCCTCGGCTTCGTGTGGCTCGTGGCGCTGTATATCTACAGGCAAAAAAGCTTCGACGATACGCTGATGAAGATCGGCTTTTGGGCGCTTAACGCGGGTCTGCTTCTAATGGTGCTGATTTCGCTTCTTCCGGTTGGAATTTTGCAGGCGTTTGCGGCGATCGACGTGGGTATGTGGTACGCAAGAAGCGCGGAATTTTTGCAAAAAGACAGCCTCTACGGGCTTCGCTGGGCGCGCATCATCGGCGATACGATCTTTTTGGTAGGAAGCGTGTGCTTCTTGCTTCAAATCGTGCGAATGATATTCTCACGCGCTAAATAGAGCTTTCGCGAGCTTCTATTACTCGCTTTGCCTCGTAGGAATTTTATATTCTTGCGAGGCTTTTTAAATTTAGCGCGCTTCGCGCGAGCTTTTTTTCTGCAAATGGGAGCTGCGCGCGAGTCTTTGCCGCAGACGATACCCGCGCGAGCTTTAAGTTTAGCCGCAAATTGCGCTAAATCTTTAAAATTTTAAAATTTTATCTCCTTAAATTTACCCGAGCCAAATTTTAAATTTGCTACAATTACCGCCGAAATTTTAACCTCAAGGAGTGAAAAATGGGTGTGCGAGAGCAAATTTTAGAAGACATTAAAACGGCGATGAAGAGCGGCGATCATTTCCGCAGAGACAGCCTGCGGATGCTTAACGCCGCGCTTAAGCAGGTCGAGGTAGACGAGCGCATCAGCCTTAGCGACGAGCGCGTCTTTAGCATACTTCAAAGCGAGATCAAGCGCAGAAACGACTCCGCGGCGCAGTATCGCGCGGGCGGTCGCGACGATCTGGTACAAAAAGAGCAGGGCGAGATCGAGATCATCGCATCCTATCTGCCTGCGCAACTAAGCGATGCCGAGCTTGCAGCCGAGGTTAGCTCGCTAATCGCCGAGCTTGGCGCTAGCGGCGCAAAGGATATGGGGCGCGTGATGAAAGCCGCCAAGGAAGCGCTCGGCTCAAGCGTGGACGGCAAGCGGCTGAGCGAGGCAGTCAAAGCGGCACTGAAGTAGCCTGCGTTTGAGGCTAAAATTAAGTCTGGCTACGGCTAAATCATATCGGCGCAAAATTTCGCTGCTGAAATTTTTTAAGATAGAGCTTTGGCTGCGGAATTTATACGCTAATTTAAAATTTTAAAGGATCATCATGAAAAAATTTATCGCGGTTTTACTAGCCGTCCTGCTTGTGGGGTGCCAGTGCAAACAAAACGTAGCGCCTGGAGCGAACGAAACGCCCGAAAAGATAACGGCATTTTTTATAAACGATGGCAAGGAATACATCGTAGGCGAGAAGCTCAGCTATGTGCTGACGGACGGCTCGTCGCTTAAGAATATCTCGGAATTTTACGATGGCGGATACGCCAAGGGGCTTAAGCGCGAGTTTGTGCAGATCGAAGTGATGGATGCGAAAAATGGCGAGGTGCGCGGTAGCTTCAGTGCTTTTTTAAACTCTGCCGCAGGAGCAGACGTCGCCAAAATCAAAGCTCTAGCGAACCGCATCGAAATCGATGAGAAAAAAGGCGAGATAGAAGCGATTTTCTACTTCGATGCGCGCGTCGTACAGATCAAAAATCTTAGCGAAATAATGAAGCCAAGCGATAGGCTGCGCTCTCCGATCCCGGCAAACATCGAGGTTAGGCCTGAACGCTGCGAGGGCAACGCCCTGTTGGATACGCTAGGCATCATCGTGGCTATACCAGTGGTAATCGTGGGCGTAGTGCTATTTCTGCCCGTCGGGGCGATGGAGGCGCTTGCGATGCAGCATAGCTCGCGATAATAAAAGCCGTGAAATTCCGTATCTTGCAGCGAAACTTACAATGTAATGAGCGATGAAGCTCGGCGAAATTTGGCATAACTTAGATCGTAAGTTCGATCTATTTATGATCGCATTTTATTTGGCGGCGATGTGGTACGGATTTCTTTTTAGCTTGAATCCGAAAAGCTTAGATGATCTGAAAATCGCAAATGGAATAATTATGGATGTCAGAAGCGATGATGGGCGCGAATATATGCAGATTTTTACGGACGAGTGCAAATTTATCAAAGTCTTTTTAAATGGCGATACGGATAACTTAACCTCCTTTTATAAAAATAAAATTTTGCTCAATGCGGCAATTGTTGAAGCTAATTTTAAGCGCTCAGGAGCGGATGAGTGGCAAGGCGTAAATATCAAGCCTTCTATCTCGCTAATCGCATACGAATGGCTGGAAGGCAAGCGAGTTAAAGCTTGGTATCAAAGCCGTCCGTTTCCATTTCAGGGTCGCGGCACAGCATATCAAGTTTTATTTTTGGATTATAATGCAAGCGTCGATCCGCCGCAGCGCGAGTATCTGATGAAATTCAGATATGACAAATACGCTACGATGGATGATAAATTCACAGCCACGGTATTTGGAGCTTTGACGCTCATTTTTCTTGCGATTATGGCGGGTAAATTTTATCAAGCATGGCGCCAACTGCAATAAACGTTGCGCCGCGAAATTTTAATTAGCATCGGATAGCCTGAAAACACGGCGCGCAGTATCGATACGAAGCATTTTAAAAGACGCTAGGCTTGCGGCGTGCATTTCATTGCGGATAGCGGCGCAAGCAGGCTAAGTTTACGGCGATAAATTCAGAGCGTCATCAAAAACAGGCCGAAACGAGATTTAAAATTTTGATAAGTAGTGCGCACCGAGTTTTGAAATTTTGCGGCTCTAGCTGCGCCAGCTAGCGCTAAATTTTAAATTTAAACTGCGTGAAATTTTAAAATTTCAAAATTTTAAATTTCGCGCTCGTTTAGCAGCATCCATAAATTTTAAGCGCCAAATGGGGCGGATGGGCTAAAATAGCCCATTTATCAGCCCTTTAATCGCGTCAGATTTTTCCTTTTTCGCGTCGTTTTTGCTGCTGTTATCGTCCTTTTTCACGCCGAGAAGCTTGTCGATACCCTTGCCGATCTGCTTGTCGAGCTTGCCCTTTAGATAGTCCGATTGGATATTGTATTTCGGCTCTTTGATCGTGCCGGTGATGTTTATTTCAAGATCGGTCTTTTCGATGTTTGCTTTAACCGGCACCGAAATCGCGCCCGTTTTGCTATCTAGCGTGCCGTCTGTTATGTTTAGCTTGCTTTTTTGCGCGCTCATATCGGCGTTGAAATTGATTAAATTCTGCTTGATCGTGCCGTTTACTTTGGCGTCGTTATAGACCTCGCCGCCTAGATCACGGCCTAAAATTTTGCCGATTTTATCGATCAATCCGCCGCTAGGAAGGCGACCGTTATTGATGATCGCGTCGAATTTTCCGCTGTGCGAGCTCGTATTATACGTAAGATTTGCGTTGCCCGTGCCGTCGTAGACGTGATCGATATTTAGAAGCGTCGTAAGCTCTTTGACGATAAAATTTTGGATTTTAAAGTTCGCCTCATCGCCCGCGATCTGTCCGTTCAGCTCGCCGCCCGCGACTTTAGAATTTATGGTCGCAAACAGGCTCTTGCCGTCATGCGAAAGCTCGCCCGTCGCAGCAATTTTGCCGTTTAGTCTGCGATTTAAGAAAAATTCTAGTCGCTGCAGGCTCGGAATCAGCAGCGCATAGTTTGCCTTAAGCGCTTTGTTTTTGAGCTCGTAGGTGCCGTTTAAGCTCTGAAGCTGCGCCAGATCGGAGTTTGCGCTTACGCTAAAGGTCGCGATGGAGTTTTTGATATTTGTCTGCGCCTGCGCGTCCGCTTTTAGATCGCTTGGGAAGTTCTTGCCCGTCGCGCCGTCTAAAAATTTCTTAAAAATCACGCCGTTAGCAAGCGAAATTTGCGCCGTGCCGTTGATGCCGTCTTTTAAATTTAGCTTCGCATCGCCGTTTATCGTGCCGTTTCCGATCGTGCTACCGGAAAACAGAGCCGAAAGCACGGCCAGATTTAGATTGCTCGCCTTAAGTTTTAGATCATTTAAGTTTCCGCTCGCATTCAGGTTACCGCCCATAGCGTTTAAATTTAAGTTTAGATTTTTAAGTTCGTTCTGCGCTAACGCCGCGCTAAGCTCGCCGTTTGCCTTGCCCTGCAGCTTCACTCCCAGAACGTTTTGCAGCGCGGCCAGATCGTTTGCGTTTAGCTTTGCGGACAGCTCGCCGTTTTTGTTTTTAAGATCGTATTTGGCTCCCGCATCCGCTTTAAGCGCGTCTTTAAACGCCGAAATTTGCGAGTTTAAAAGCTCAAGCGTAGAAAAATCGGTCTTTAAATTTCCGTTTGCTTTAACGTCGCCAGAAATTTTGCGCCCAAGTAGGCTTTCGAGCTTCGCTAGATCGGGTAAATTTAGATTAAAATCGGAATTTAAAGTTTTGTTTTTCAGATCAAATTCCGATTTTTCGGCGCTGATCTTGCCCAGAGTCGAATCGATCTTGCTTGCTGCTCGCAAAACGTCATTTTTCGCCGTGATGTCCGAGTTTAGCGTGATCTGCACGCCTTTTGGGATGGAGATATTCATATCTTTAAACGCAGATTCGTTTAGGATCAAATTTGAACTTTTGATGCTCGCGTTGCCCTCTGCGCCGCCGTTTCCAGCCTTGATGTCCGAGAGCACGTCGATATTTCCTTTTGCGTAGATCGGTAGCGAAGCCACGGCAAGGGCTTTTTCGACGTTTAGAGCTTTAGCGTCGATTTGTAGATCAAGCGGCTTGAGGTCTTTTAAATTTGCTAAAAATTTTACGTTGCTATCAAAAATACGCCCGCTGCCGTTGATGCCAAATTTGCCAAGATCGCCCAAAATTTGCCCTTTGAGGCTTAGCCCTTCGCTCGTTTTGATGCCGAGCTTGGCTAGATCGTGCGCGTTTGCGTCGTAGTTAAGATCGAAAGAGCGCGCAAAAAGCGAGTATTTGCCCTTTACGTTTACATTGGCGGCGTTATTTACGTTGGCGCTGATGTCCAGATCGCCGAAATTTAGATCAAATTTCTCAAGCTTCACATCAAGGCCGCTTTTTTCTTTGATTAAATTTTCTACGTAAGGCTTGGTGAGGTTGTTGCCAAAATCGCTGAAAAATAGGCAGCCTGCGCCTACGATAAGCAGGATTAAAATTCCTGCGATTATGCCGAAAATTTTCATTTCGTCCCCTTAAAATTTAAAATTTGAGGGTATTATAGCCCTTAAAATTTAACGTTTGAAATCTCAATACTTGAGTTTAAATCACTAAAGTTTTATATAAATTTTTCATAAACTATTGACAAGAATATAAATTTTGCATATAATCTTGGCACTCAAACACATTGAGTGCCAATTTTAGAAAATCACAAATCAAAGAAAGGACTGAAATGAAATTTCAACCACTTGGCAAGCGCGTTCTAATCGAGCGCGAGGAGGAAACTAAAAAGACCGCTTCGGGTATCATCATCCCCGACAATGCTTCAAAAGAGAAGCCTTCGACCGGCAAAATCGTAGCCGTCGGCAGCGAATGTGAAGGCGTCAAAAATGGCGATACCGTAGCGTTTGCAAAATACGCAGGTAGCGAGATCAGTTTAGATGATAAGAAATTTCTTATCTTAAATTTAGAAGATGTTTTAGGCATAATTAAATAAAAAGGATTGAAAATGGTAAAAGAGATTATTTTTTCAGACGACGCAAGAAACAAGCTTTACGCGGGCGTTAGGAAGCTAAACGACGCTGTAAAAGTTACGATGGGACCTCGCGGTCGCAATGTCTTAATCCAAAAGAGCTTCGGCGCTCCTGCGATCACAAAAGACGGCGTAACCGTCGCTAAAGAGATTGAGCTAAAAGATACGCTCGAGAACATGGGTGCTTCTTTGGTGCGCGAAGTAGCGAGTAAGACCAACGATCAAGCAGGAGATGGCACTACTACAGCTACCGTGCTAGCTCACGCGATCTTTAAAGAGGGCCTACGCAACGTAACTGCGGGCGCAAATCCGATCGAAGTTAAGCGCGGTATGGATAAATTTAGCGCTGCGGTTATTGAGGAGCTAAAAAAATCCTCTAAAAAAGTAAGTGGCAAAAAAGAGATCGCTCAGGTCGCTACGATCTCTGCTAATAACGACAGCGCGGTGGGCGATCTGATCGCAGACGCTATGGAAAGAGTCGGCAAGGACGGCGTTATCACGGTAGAAGAGGCAAAATCTATTAACGATGAGTTAAACGTAGTCGAGGGAATGCAGTTTGACCGCGGCTATCTAAGCCCATATTTCATTACAAATGCCGAGAAGATGCTAGTTGAGCTAGCTTCTCCACTAGTGCTTCTATTTGACAAAAAAATTACAAATTTAAAAGATCTACTTCCGGTTTTGGAGCAGGTTCAAAAAAGCGGCAAACCGCTTCTAATCATCGCCGAGGATATCGAGGGCGAGGCGCTTGCGACCTTGGTCGTAAATAAACTTCGCGGCGTACTAAACATCTCTGCGGTTAAGGCCCCAGGATTTGGCGATCGCAGAAAGGCGATGCTTGAAGATATCGCGATTTTAACGGGCGGTACCGTCATCAGCGAGGAGCTTGGCAGAACGCTAGAAAGTGCTTCTATGGCTGATCTCGGACAAGCCGAGCGTATCGTGATCGACAAAGATAACACCACTATTGTAGGCGGCGCAGGCAAGAAAAAAGATATCGATGCGCGCGTTTCGCAGATCAAAGCTCAGATCGCAGAGACTACGAGCGATTACGACAAAGAGAAGCTCCAAGAGCGCATGGCTAAGCTTAGCGGCGGCGTTGCGGTTATAAAGGTGGGCGCTGCGACCGAAACCGAGATGAAAGAGAAAAAAGACCGCGTGGACGATGCTCTAAACGCAACCAAAGCAGCCGTAGACGAGGGTATCGTAATCGGCGGCGGCGCTGCGCTAATCAGAGCCGGACTTAGCGTAAAACTAGCCCTAAGCGGCGACGAGCTTATCGGTGCGGACATCGTTAAGCGCGCGCTTTTCGCTCCGCTTCGCCAGATCGCCGAGAATGCGGGATTTGACGCGGGTGTTGTAGCAAATAAGATCGAGCAGGGCTCAGACAAAAAATTTGGCTTCAACGCCGCAAACGGCGAGTACGTCAATATGTTTGAGGCAGGTATCATCGATCCTGTGAAGGTTGAGCGCATCGCGCTTCAAAATGCGGTCTCCGTCGCAAGCCTGCTTCTAACGACCGAAGCGACCGTCAGCGAGATCAAAGAGGAGAAACCTGCAATGCCTCCAATGCCTGATATGGGTGGCATGGGCGGAATGATGTAGAGCCCCATAGGAGCGTCATTCGGCGCTCCTATACGCCTTGCTGTGGCGCTGTGAGATTTTGCAGCGTTCCGCAATGCCTTTGTGCGGCGATATTGTAGCTACACGCCGCTAAAATGATATGTGCCGCGTTTTGGATATGTCTAAGGCGCGGCGATTTATTATGAATTAGCGATTAAGCGGTGTGATTTTTAGTCACTGCATGATCTTATAAATTTCGTATCTCACCGCAAATTTACGGTTTCGCCGCATTATCCTTTAAATTTAAAAACTTTATTTGAGCTTGCTTTTTGCCTTAAATTCTGACTTGCCACTCAAAATTTAAGCGCAGAATTCTAAAACTTTAAAATTTTTCAGCTCTCCTTCTTAAACGCTTACAAGATAAAATTTTATCGTGGCATCATATTTTTGTTGTGATAAAATTTTATTGCCAAACAGAATCCTAGCTGCGGAATTTTTAAAGTTTAGCCTTTATCAATGTTTTGTTTAGCGATACGGCTTGGAATTAGAGCTGAAATTCCATAGCCTCACTTATTAAATTTAACGCGGCTTAATCTAAGCTTTGCTAAATTTCGCCTAAAATCCATTGAAAGGAAAACGATGAAAAATTTAGCTCGTATCTTTTTAATCGCGTTCATTTTGGCGAGCTTCTCTAGCGTTTTTGCTGCGCAGCAAAACCATAAATCTAAAATTTCATCTCAAAATTTGCGAGCTAAAGATCATTCGAGTAAAAATACCTCGGCAAGATCCTCTACCGAGCCGCATGCTAAAAAATCTGCAAATGCTAAAAGCCTTTCAAAATCTAAGCCCACAAAAAATACGCGCGCATCTAGGAATTTCGCTAAAAATTTCACGCAAAAAAGTGCGAAAAATTTTACTAAAAATCCCGGGCAAAATTTCGCATCGCATTCTGCGAGAAATAAAGCATCTAGGCGCTCGGCTAATCAATCAAGCAGCCAGAATGAAGCTAGCAAGAGCCTAGTCGCGACGCTGATGCGTTTGCCAAAGACCCGTATCTATGAGGACGAGGCGCCAAGCGCTCGCGATACGGAGCAAACTTACAGAGGTGCAGATATGCGGAGAAATGCAAGCGCGCAAACTCACGGAGGCGCAGATGAGCAGACTGACAAAACCGTAGACGCACGAGCTCGAAAATTAACGACGACTCGAATTGCACAGTCGCAAGCTCGCCACGGCTATAGTGCAACTCGTTCTGGCGCTATGGGGCATACAGCTGCATCTCATTCGAGCGCCACGAAGTATACGGCTCGTCAAAATGCCCGCGCGCCCTATCTTCCCACATCTGCTCGCTCTAGCCGTGCGATAGAGCGCCCTGGCGGTAGCGCGCTTAGTAAAATACCGTCGCCAAAGCGAAGTAATGCGTTAGGACAAGGTGCTGCGATGCGTTATGATGAGCGTTGGGCGAAGCCCGCTCCACAGCCTTACGAGCCTGCGCCTGAGACTGAGAAAAAGCGCGGGCTGATATTTTCGTCGCAGTGGGGCCCCACCGCGCCGAAAAGTAAGTGGCAGCAGCACGAAGCCCCGACGGATGACGCTTCGTCGCGCAATGAGTCGGTGATGGATATGCTGCAGGACAAGATGAGCAGGGTCAAGGTGAATATGGAGCTGGTGCGCTAATCTAAGCGGCACCCCGGCGCAATTTATATGCGTAGGCGGTTTAAATTTTGCTGCCTCTATAAGATCGCGATACTGGCGCGGTGTGCAAACACGAACGGCTGACGTTTTTTCGGCTTTGCCGCCGTGCGAAACAATGCCCTAATGTTGCAATTAAAGATAGAATTTTTCATATTTCATCCACGCGCTTTGAAATTTCACGGCTGCATGCCGCGCTGCTAGGATAAACCAGACTGCACTCTTTTTGCGCGAGCGAGTGCTACGACGATACTGTGGGTAAAATTTCGCGGAAATTTCAAAAGCTTAATTTTGTAATTTTATGTCGCAGGACTTCGCTTACCTGCCAAGTTTGCGGAATTCTGCTTGGCTGCGTGGTTTGATAAATTTTACTTGCCATCAAATTTTGTAGAGTTTCATTTGTTGTCGGAATTTTTAGAATTTTATTAAATGACGGAATTTTATAGAACTCTATTTGCTAAAATTTCACGGCGAAATGAAATTTTTTGCAAGCGCGAAAGCAAAATTTAGTGGGTAAAATCCTGCAGGCGAAATTCTACGGCGGCTAGCGAGTGCGAATTATTAAATTTTAACCCCGTTTTGAATAAAATAGCGCAAAAAATTCTAAAGGCTTAAATTTGAAAAATCGCTATCCGACCCGCCAAATCTCCGTCGGCTCCGTCAAAATCGGCGGCGACGCGCCCATCTCTGTGCAGTCGATGAGCTTTTCTAAAACGAAGGACGTGGAGGGCACGCTAGAGCAGATAAACCGCCTGTATTTCGCCGGCTGCGACATCGTGCGCTGCGCCGTGCTTGATAAAGCGGACGCGGACGCGCTCGCACGTATCAAAAAAAGCTCGCCGCTTCCCATCGTAGCGGACATCCATTTTAATTTTCGCTTGGCGCTACAGGTCGCGGAGTTTGTCGATGCTATCCGCATCAATCCGGGCAATATCGGCGGCAGGGATCGCATTAAAGAGGTCGTGCGCGCGTGCAAAGCTCGCAGCCTACCTATCCGCATCGGCGTAAATTTGGGCTCTTTGGAGGAGCAGTTTGAGCAAAAATACGGCCGCAGCGTCGAGGCGATGGTGCAAAGCGCGCTGTATAACGCCGCGCTGCTGCAGGATGAGGACTTTAGCGACATCGCGATCTCGCTTAAGACTTCGGACGCGCCGAGCACGGTGGCTGCGTATCGCGCGCTGCGCCCGCTATGCGAGTATCCTTTTCATCTGGGCGTGACCGAGGCGGGGACTAAATTTCACGCGAGCATCAAAAGCGCGATCGCGCTTGGTACGCTTCTGATGGAGGGGATCGGCGATACGATGCGCGTGAGCATTACGGGCGAGCTTGAGGAGGAGATCCGCGTCGCGCGCGCGATCCTGCAGGATGCGGGCGTGCAAAAAAGCGGCGTCAATATCATCTCGTGCCCTACCTGCGGGCGTTTGCAAAGCGATCTGCTAAGCGCGATCAAAATCGTCGAAGAAAAAACCGCGCATATCCAAACGCCGCTAAATATCAGCGTCATGGGCTGCGTCGTAAATGCGATCGGCGAGGCGAAGGGCGCGGACGTGGCGATCGCGTTCGGCAACGGGCGCGGCATCGTGATGCGCCACGGCGAAGTGGTCGCCAAACTCGAGGAGAGCAAGCTCGTGGAGCGGTTTTTGCAAGAGGTCGAGGACGAGGTGCGGGCTCGCGAAGGAGCGTGAGAGCTGCGGCGCCTAGCCGGTTAAAGCTGCTATGACGCGCGGCTTGGGCGGCTCGGCTCTGAATTTTGGAGCGCTTGGGCTAGTTGTAGTTTGCTCGGCGTTTTAAGGCACTCTCGGGCTCATCGCGGTTCGTTTAGGCTCATAGGTACAGCGTGTCTAAGGCGTGAAATTGTAAAATTTCATCCTTAAGACGGCGCTTTTAAATTTGAGCCTTTGGGAGTACGGCTTGAATTTTAGTTTGGAATTGCAGGTTTAAAATTTTAGCTCTAGGATTTCGTTTTGGAATTTTGGGTTTGAAATTTTAACTTTGCAATTCGCCGTGAAATTTTATTTTAAAATTTGAGCCTCGCGATTGGGCGCCAAATTTGCGGCGTGAAATTTCGATACGTAAAATTTTAAACCATAGAGCTCAGCGGCGTAAAATTTCAAGGCACGGCGCAGAAGTCGAGCCGCGTTAAATTTAGTGCGATTTATTGCGACAGACACACTGTTTTGCGAAACAGAGGGCGAGCGTTAAATTTAAATGCCGCGGCATTTGGCTCATTGTTTAAGGCATTTGAAAAATTTCAGATCGCGACGTTTCGGTTTAAATTTAGCAAAGTTCGCTCGCTACGGAGCGGGCATGAAATTTGGCGCCCGAGCGCTAGGCGCCAAATTTTTAATATACGGGCTTAAAATTTTAAAAAATTCTAAGCCCTAGCGAAATTTCAAGCTCTATGAAATTTCAAAATTTTAAATCCGCCGCGGCAGCCTTTGGACGTAGCCTTAAATCGCCGAGGCGTGTGCGACATAAGAGCGCAGCGGCTTAAAATTGCGTGGCTTTTGAAAGCGTTAAGTTTTAAAAATGCAGCGGTTTCAAAATCGCGCGAGCTTTCAAGATCGCAAGCTGTTTGATCTAGCGAGGTTTTGGGTTGTAAGGCTCCGAGCTTCGCAGGCTTTCAAAGCCGCGATAGTTTCAAAGTTGCGACGAGCGTTCAAAGCCGCATCGGTTTTCAAAAGCACTGGACCTGGGCTGAGGATTAAATTTACGATTTTATAGAGCTTAAAATTTAGACGCGCAAAAGCGCGCGAAACGAGGGGAAGCGATGGCAACGAAGCAGAATGTGCCTGCAAATTTATACGATCTGGATATGGAGCGCGCGATTTTAAGCTCGCTTTTGCAAAACGAGGACGCATACGGCGAGCTGAGCGAGATAATCTCTGTCGGCGATTTTTTCTACAAGCCGCACGCCGACATCTACGAGGCGATCGTCAAGTGCTCCTCGCACAACGAGCCGATCGCGCCGAGCTTCGTTAAAAAATGGCTAGCCGAGCGCTACGACGATGGCGCATTTACCGAGGTTGTAGCCACCAGCGGCGTGGTCGACGCCCCAAAATACGCGCTTGAGCTGCGCGAAAAATCGATCAAGCGCTCGCTAATCAAGGTCGCGCACGAGATCCCTTCGATGGTAAACGAAGCCGTGCGCAGCAAAGACACCGCCGATAAAATCAGCTCCAAAATTTACGAGCTCATCGATGAGGAGCGCCACGGCGGCATCAAAAAATCGCACGAGATCATCGCTGACGTGGTAGAGGAGCTGAAACGCCAAAAGGCGCTCGCAGGCTCGGAGCTCGTGGGGCTTGATACTGGCTTTCGCTTCCTAAACGACTGCACGAAGGGGCTAAAGCCGGGCGAGCTCATCATAATCGCCGCCCGCCCCGGCATGGGCAAGACTGCTTTTGCGCTAAATTTGATGATGAAAACTCTGCAAAGCGGCAAAGGCGTCGTATTTTTCTCGCTTGAAATGCCCTCTGTGCAGCTGATGTATCGCATACTAAGCGCGCTTAGCTCGATCCCTCTAAGCGACATAATGAGCGCCAAGCTTAGCGACGACGATTGGACGCGCTTCAACGACGCCTGCGACACGGTGCTGAATATGCCACTTTTCGTCTATGACAGCGGCTATGTGAACATCCACCAAGTCCGCACCCAGCTGCGCAAACTCAAATCCGCGGACGCCAATATCGAGCTTTGCGTGATCGATTACATCGGACTTATGACGAGCACGAGCAACTACTCCGAGCGCCACCTGCAAATCGCCGAAATTTCACGCGGGCTGAAGCTCTTAGCGCGCGAGCTAAACATCCCGATCATCGCGCTATCGCAGCTAAACCGCTCGCTCGAGGCGCGCTCGAACAAACGCCCGATGCTAAGCGATCTGCGCGAAAGCGGCGCGATCGAGCAGGACGCCGACATCATACTTTTCGTCTATCGCGACGAGGTTTATAAAGAGCAGATGGAGCGCGAGCGCATTTCGCGGCTGGAGGCCGAGGGGAAGGACGCGGGCGAGCCCGTGTTTAGGCGCAACGACTATCAGGAAAAAGCCGAAATCATCGTCGGCAAAAACCGCTCTGGAGAGGCGGGTAGGACGATCGAGGTGGGCTTTCAGGGCAGATTTACCCGCTTCGTCGATACGAGCTTCGGCGGCGAGCCCAGCGAGAGCACGATCTTTAACGAAAACGACAATCTCGACTACGTCTCGCAGCTGCAAGATCAGGGCTTTGAGGAGCCTACTGCGCCGCGCCTCGATACCCCGCATCAGGGTATAGCGCAAAATTTACAGCAAAATTTAACGCAGAATTTTAATGAAGCGCAAAATAGCGGCGTAAGCTTAAATGAAAGCTCCGCTAGCGCTCGAAACCCCGGAGTAAATATCGATTTTGATGAGATGCCTAGCTTCGGTCAAAGCGATGCGCAGGACGGCGAGGAGATAGACGGCGAGTCTAAATTTAGCGCAGGGCATGACCTAGCAGAGGTACAGCGCGCGGCACAGAACGCACCGCAAAAGCAAGAATTTAAGGGTCAAAATTTAGATGATACGAGAGCGGGCGGCGTCGTACCAGAAATAGACGCGCATAAAAATTTAGCGGGCACTCTGCGGAGCGCAAAAGACACATCGCGGGGCACAAAAGGCGCGCAGCAAGATGCAAAAGGCACATCGCAAGGCGCAAAGAATACACAGCAAGAAGATGCTGCGTATTTTGAAAGAGATGATGAGCCACCTTTTGAGCCGCAAGAGGACGAGGCGAAATTTAAACCCGCACCCCCTATAAATATCGAAGAGATGGGCATTCCAAAGATCAATGAGGCAAACAGACTCGATGACGACGACGCGCCGCTGGATCTGTGAAATAGCGCTTAGGCTAGCGCTGATTGTTAGCGTTTTTTGCTTCGCGCTTTACGCGCAGGGTTTCAGTGACGCGGGCTTTTGCGCGCTGGCGGCGTTTTGGGCTTACGCGCTATTTCGGGTGCTATTTAGCTTTTTTTACGAGGCGAAGCAACGCGCCAATGCGGCGCTATTTCGCAGCGGCGGGACTTTGATTAAAATTTTTAGAGGCAGGCTCATAAGCGTGGTTTTGGCCTTCGCGGGCGCGATCCTCTTAAGCGTCACTTTGGCGCTAGGCCTAGCCGATCTGCGCGGTGCGGAGCTTTTCGTGACGCTAGCGGCGTTGCCTGCGGGGCTTGCTCTGATGCGTCTGGCAGTGCTTAAGCTCAGTCTAAAAGAGATTAAAAATCCTAGAATTTTATCGCTCAAACTTAGCATTTTGCTGCTCGCCGCGCTTGCCGTCGCGGTAAATTTCGCTCTAAATTTAGCCTATTTGCGGTTTGCAGACGGCGCAGATGCTGCCGCACACTCTTTAAATTCCGCGATAAATTTTACTCCGCCTGCCAGCACCGCTTCATCTGCCGAAGACTACGCGAGGAATGACGCTTCCGCACCCGTCGGAAATTTAGCAACAGATAATGCAGCCAAATCCGCTAAAAATTCCGCGGCAAATAACTCCGTCATAGTTGTGCGAAATTCCGGGACGATCAATGCCGTGAAGCCCGCAGCGGATGCTGCTAAAAATCTCACCGCTTCGCCCGCAAATTTTAAAGCGGGCTCCGTCAGAGCGGTGCACGCCTCGGCTGAAAATTCTAAGGCAGATCCCGTCGCTACGCCGCAGACCTTCGCTAAAAATTCTAAGACTAGCCCCGCTGCAGCGCAAAATTTAGCCCAAAATCCCGCCGCACCGAGTATGGCTGCCGACAGTTCCGCTGAAAAATCCGCGACAAACTCCGCATCAATAGCTGAAATTTTTGAAATTTTAAAATCTACCGCGCCGCAAGCGCACTTCAGATCCGCTCTGCTAAATGAAATTTACGCTTTGAAATTTTACAAAAACGCGCTGTTTGAGCTGGCGCTGTCGCAGAGCCCTAGCTCGCTAAAAATCGCTCTTTTGTTTCTAATCTGCGCGGGAGATTTCCTCTTTTACTGCGCGATCTTGCATCTTTGCGCCTTCGTGCTTTTTATGCCGAGAGCCACGTCCGCGCCCAAAATAGGGCGCTTTAGCGGCATGATCTTTGCGCTTGCTTATGTCACGCTGTGTTTGATCTGCGCCGCGCAGACGCGCACGGCAAGGGGCGAGGCGGAGCGCCCCAAAAGCGCGGTCGAGACGAGCGTGCAGATCGTATTGCAAAGCGGCGAGCGGCTGATCTTAAGCGCGCGCGAGGCGGACGCGCTAAGAGGCGAGCTAAACGCTACGCGCTTCGCCGCGGAGGCAAACGCCGCATCCGCGCTAAATAGCTACATCGACGCCGTTTATGACGAGGGCGCGAGGCTTAGCGCGCAGAAAATGGCGGATTTCAATTACTCGTTTCTGAGCGATTATCTGGTGCTGTGGCACGGCGTGTGGGACGATGACGCGGGGGCGTATCTGAATGAGAAATTTGCGGGCTTCGTGAGCGAAAGCTTCCCGAAAGATTTTGGCGAAAATATCGCTAAAATCGCTGCGGCGAACGTCAAAAATTATGAGAGTTCGCTAAATTTTACGCTCAAAAAATACGGCGCGAAAGTTGATCTCAACGTCACGAAGAGCTTCAGCCTAAAAAGCAAGGCGTATCGCGCGAGCGGGACGGGGCTAGGGGCGCTGGGCGGCGTGCTGGGCGCAAAGCTGATAAGCAAGAGTCTCGCTAAAACTGCGGCTAAAACGGGCGCGAAGACCATTACCAAGGCGGGCGCCAGCGCGACTAGCGGTAGTGCGGGGCTCGTGTGCGGTCCGGGCGCGGTGGTGTGCGTGCCTGCGTTTGCCGTGGCCACGTGGTTCGGGCTGGATTTTGCGTTTGCCAAGGGCGACGAGGCGCTGAACCGAGAGGAGTTTGAAGCTGCGATCGTGCGCGATATGATGGCGGCGAAAGAGGAGCTAAAGCGTGCGCTGGCGGAGGATTTCAACGCGACGATAGATGAAATTTCGAGTGAAATTTTAAATTTAGACGGGAAGTAGGTCAGCGGATTATGAGCTTTCGTGCGTAGCGGGCGGCGTGCATCAAAATGGGCGGCTCGGTAGGCAGTTCGGCAGATGCGAAACAGTAGCGAAACTAGCGGCAAAAAAAATAGGCGGTGCAAAACAAATAGCGTAGAAGATGTACAATAAACAGCGCCGAGAGCGAGTAATTTTATAAAATTTTATTCTGCTTGCTTACTTTGTCACACCTGCGCGATTTAAATCGGTTGCGAGTAAAATTTGGCGGCGGATTGTGGAATTTTCATACGCGAGGCTTGCGCGACAGCGGCTAAATTTTAAAATTTCATCTAAGCGCAGGCGGGTGGGATTACGGCGCACTTATTGCGCTACCGCGCCTCTTAAATTTAAGAGCCTGCTAAAAATTTTTTAAATATAATCGCCGCTTAAAACAAGGAGTGCTAATGAAAAAATTCTATCTTAAAATTTCGCTATTTGCGTTTATAGCGGCATTCGCGGCGATTCCTGCTGCGGCACAACCGCCTTTGGTAAGCTTAATAGAATTAGAGAATTTTAAAAATGAAGAGCAAAGGACGCTTTTGAAATCCTGCAATTACGGCGAAGGTAAATATAGCTCATGCAATAAACTCGTTGAAATTTTATCTAAAGAGTGCGAGGAGGGTAATATGCGCTCATGTGCTACACAGAGTGAGCTTTTACTATCATTACGCCGAATAGAGGAAGCTACGAAATATCTGATTAAGCTGTGTGATGCTGATAGTACATATCACTGTTTTATATTGGGTACGCTAATAAATATATATCTAAACGGTAATATGCAAACAGCAATCAAAAGCCTTGAAAAAGTTTGTAATAGCGATCTTAAAGATAGAGATATAGTTTGCAAAAATATCGAGGAACTGAAAGCCTGCCTAAAAGACAAAGAGTGTAACCCTATAAAAAAAGGTAAAATTATTTTTGAAGGTGTCGAAAGGAAATTGTATGGGGAAAATTAATTTTGTATTTTGTTCCATGATATTTTTAGCTTCTATCGTAATGGCTGGTAAGCCTACGGTTGAAGAGGAAAATCTTTATAACGAATGCGATAAAGGAAACGGCAAATATAGCTCGTGTACTAAGCTAATAGAAATTTTATCCGAAAAATGCGATGGCGGAGATATGATCGGATGCTCGGATCTTGGTTATATATTAGGTCCTAAGCTTGGTATGCGTGAAGCTTCTATCACTCCTTATGAAAAATCTTGCAAAGCGGGTATTGCGGAGTCTTGTTTTGCTCTTGGAACACAAGACATAGGTTTAAGAGGCAACATTAAAAAGGCTGTTATAAATTACACTACGGCTTGTGAAAAATTTACCGATCAGAAAAAACTATTTAAACTAAGATCTTGCGCGTTAAAGATAGCTTTAGAAAACTGCTTACGAGATGAGGAGGAACACGATCCTGTAAAGTGTGCGCTAGAAGCATTTGAAGAAATAACTGATAAATACAACGCAAATTCAATTAAGGAGTAAAAGATGGCAAATCTGAAGGAGGCAAAGAGCGATAATTAAAGAATTCTATCCCGCAATTTTGACGTCTTTAATAACGCAAGCCGCGGCAGAGCGCAACCAAAGCGTAGCGCTAGTAAAAGATAAAATTTACGTCGCCTGCCGATCTAAATTTAAATTTATATCGTATGTAGGAGCTAACATGAAAGCGCTATTTTTTATACTCGCAATAAAACAAGCGTGCAAATGGGTGCTTGATATGAGCGAGGAAGAGGAAGAACAAATTTCATATTTGAGGCGGTATTTAAAGCTGGGCTGCAAAGACGGCAATGCGCAAATGTGCAAGGATTTAGAAAAAATAGGGAATTAGAGCAGAATTTTAAATACTAAATTGCCCCACTTGTAAGCTCACAAAATTCGGACTTTAAAATTTAATCTTAATTGGGCTATAATCTTAGAATTAATATTCAAAAAGGAGTTTTTATGCAAACACAAAATAATTTTATAAACCGCGAGCTAAGCTGGCTACGCTTCAATACACGCGTGCTAGAACAATGCAAAAAGGATATCCCGCTAATTGAAAAATTAAAATTTCTAGCGATTTACAGCACTAATTTAGACGAATTTTATATGATCCGCGTGGCGGGCTTAAAGCAGCTTTTTACCGCCGGCGTTATAACCAGCGGGGACGATGAGATGACGCCTCTTGAGCAGCTGCGCGCGATCCGCTCCTATCTAAGAAACGAACAAACCGAGCTTGAGCAGCAGTATTTCGGCATCCAAAAAGAGCTTTGCAAAAACGGGCTTTTTATCAAAAGCTACGACGAGCTGCCGCCCGAGCTAAAGCCGGTGGCGGACGAGTTTTTTTTCTCGCAGATAATGCCCGTCATCGTCCCGATCGCAGTGGATGCGACCCATCCTTTCCCGCATCTAAACAATCTCAGCTTCTCCCTCGCAGTCAAGCTCTGCGATGAGGGCGCGCCCGAGTCGGTGCATTTTGGGATGATTAGAATTCCGCGCGTGATCCCGCGCTTCGTGCAGGTCGCGCAAAACACCTACGTGCCGATCGGCACCATCGTAAAGCGCCATGCGGAGGAAATTTTCCCCGGCTACAAGCTCATCAGCTCCGCAGCTTTCCGCGTCACGCGAAACGCAGATATCGTGATTGAAGAGGAGGAAGCGGACGATTTTATGATGATCCTAGAAGCGGGGCTTAAGCTGCGCCGTAAAGGGGCTTTCGTGCGGCTTCAGATCGAGAAAGACGCCGATGCCGAACTGCTGGAATTTTTAAATTCCCATCTTAAAATTTTTTACAAAGATATATATGAATGCGCCGTGCCACTTACGCTGGACGGGCTTTGGGAGATCGCTTCCAATAAGGATTTTTCCTTTCTAGCTAACCCGCAATATCTGCCAAAGACGCTGCCCCCCTTTAACGAAAACACCTCCGTTATGAGCGCGATGGAGAAGGAGGATATCCTGCTAATCCATCCTTACGAAAGCTTCGATCCTGTCCAAAAGCTTATCAAAGAAGCCGCCAAGGATCCAAAGGTCATCTCGATCCGTATGACGCTGTATCGCGTGGAGAAAAACTCGCCGATCGTCCAAAGTCTGATCGAGGCCGCAAGCGACGGCAAGCAGGTGACGGTGATGGTCGAGCTTAAGGCGAGGTTTGATGAAGAAAACAACCTGCACTGGGCAAAGGCGCTCGAAGACGCGGGCGCGCACGTGATCTACGGCATCACGGGCTTTAAAGTCCACGCCAAGGTAACTCAGATCATCAAAAAAGAGGACGGCAAGTTAAAATTTTATATCCACTTAGGTACGGGCAACTACAACGGCTCGAGCGCTAAAATTTACACCGACGTGAGCTTTTTTACCTGCGGCGACCGCTTTGATAAGGACACGACGAATTTCTTCCACATCCTCTCGGGCTACAACAAAAACCGCAAGCTCGACAACCTCTCTATGTCGCCGATGCAGATCAAAGAGCGGCTCCTGGCGATGATAAAAAACGAGGAGAAAAAAGGCTCTGCCGGCAGGATCATCGCTAAGATGAACGCTCTTGTCGACGGCGATATGATCAAGGCGCTGTATAAAGCAAGCGCCGCGGGCGTAAAGATCGATCTCATCGTGCGCGGCATCTGCTGCTTGCGCCCGGCGCTTAAGGGCGTTAGCGAAAACATCCGCGTGATCTCGATCGTCGGCAAATACCTAGAGCACGCTAGAATTTTTTACTTCGCGCACGCGCAGCCCAGCCTATACATCGCGAGCGCGGATTGGATGCCGCGAAATTTGGAGCGCAGGCTGGAGCTGATGAGCCCAATCTACAACGAAAATCTGCAAAACAAGCTCAAAGAAATTTTAAAACTTCAGCTAAGCGATAACGAGCTTGCATTCGAGCTGCAAAGCAGCGGCGAGTACCGAAAGATCGAGCCGAAAAAGGGCGAAGAGAAAATCGACGATCAGGAATTTTTAGAAATTTATTTCAATAAAATTTATAAAAATATCCGCAAGCATGACGAAAGCGGCACGGCGCTAACTAAGCTTTTGAAAGAGAGTTAAGTGCGCGCCGGATTTGCGCGCTAGACCGCTTGGCATTAAGCCCGCGCGCAAGCCGAGCTTATAGATGCTAAATACAAAATTTTTGCCGTGAACGTGCGAGTAGATTTACGGAAATTTTAAAGGGATTAAATGAAAAGATATCTTTATCTAGCCGTTATAGCTATGTTTTGCATGGGCGGGGTTTTTGAAGACGCGGACAAGCTCTATGAGGACGGCGATTATTTTAAAGCGATAAAAATGTGGCAGCGCAGCTGCGACGGCGGAGATACGCGAAGTTGCTATAGGCTTGGAAACTTATATCGATTCGGCAGGAACGTCACTCAAAACTATCAAAAAGCGGCGAATTTTTATCAAAAAGCCTGCGATGACGGAGATATGACCGGTTGCTATGAGCTTGCAGGACTATACTTTGAAGGCTATGGCGTTAGACAAGATTATCAAAAGGCGGCGAGCCTGCATCAAAAGGCTTGTGACGGCGGCAATATGTTTTCGTGCAATTTGCTTGCAATTTCATACGAATCCGGTATCGGCGTCCCAAGAGACAAGCACAAGGCTATGGTTTTGCGTCAAATGATTTGCGATAACGGTGATGCAGATATGTGCAATAACCTTGCATATTTATATAAAAACGGCGACAAGGTCGAGCAGGACTTGCAAAAGTCGGAGAGCTTATATAAAAAAGCGGCTGTTTTGTACCAAAAGAAAAGCTCAAATAAATCAAAAGAAATGCGATGAAGGCGACTTATATGAGTGCCAGCGCCTAGCGGATCTATATATAGACGGCAGGGGCGTAGAGAAGGATTTCAAAAAGGCTGCGGATTTATACCAGAAGGCTTGTGACGGCGGCAGGGCGGCGGCGTGCTTGATTCTGGGAGACTTATACAAAGCAAATAATTACCAAAAAGCAGAAAGCCTATATCAAAGCGGGCTAAATTTGCTTAAAAATACTTGCGAGAGCGGGGATGCGGACTCGTGTAGTTATCTCGGGGATTTATACAAAAATGGATGGCACATTAAACAAGATAGATCCTTAGCAAAAGAATTTTACGGGAAAGCATGCGATTTAGCAGAGCAGATCGGCTGCGACGAATACAAGCAATTAAACGAAGCGGAACTCATCGATGATAAGCACGACATCACACCGAGCACGCCTTAATCCGTGAAGCTTGCATGCTTGCGCGCAAACAAGGCTACGCAATCAGCGAGCTATCAAATTTTTAGAATTTTAAAATTCTAAATTTTTAAATTCTCTTAGGCGCAGCCTCCTAGAAATACTAATCTGCCATGATGTCAGCTATAAACTGCGCGTAGATAAAATTCCACTCACTTATGATAAAATTTTAAAATTTCTGAAGTTAAATTTTCAAATTTACTCGCTGTCTCATCGCATGCATTTAATAAAAATACTTTCAAATTTAAAGTAAAAATTTGTAATTTTAAAAAATGTAAATTTAAGAGATAAAGGCGCAAGCCCGGGAATTCTTTAAATTTAATTAAATTTTATAACTATAAATGATAAATAAATTCTTTTTAATTTAAATTTAAAGAATTTTTCACTAATATATCGCCGCTTTTAATAACGCCTATGAGAAATAGTATTATAAAAGGATCAAAATGAGCTTATTTAGGTTTTTTATTGCAGCGGGGGGGGCGCTTTGTTTATGCGCGGCCACTTTAGCTGCACAGGATGATAGCGAAGGTGGCTCCCAAAATTTAGGGCAGATCAATGTTACGGGAAACGTAGAAAGCGATCCGCTTACCAAAAAAGTCGGCGAAACGAAAAAGAGCGCCAAGCAACTCGCCAAAGAGCAAGTTAGCGATAGCAGAGATATGGTTCGTCACGAAACCGGCGTTTCAGTTGTCGAAAGCGGAAGATTCGGTGCTAGTGGTTATTCGATCCGCGGAGTAGATGAAAACCGTGTAGATATAAGTATTGATGGACTTCGCCAAGCAGAAACGTTAAGCTCGCAAGGTTTTAAAGATCTATTTGAAGGATATGGAAACTTTAATAACACTAGAAACGGCGTTGAGGTTGAAAACGTAAGACAGGTAGATATCACTAAAGGTGCGGATTCGGTAAAAAGAGGCTCGGGCGCGCTAGGTGGCTCAGTAGCGTTTGAGACAAAGGATGCGAGAGATTATCTAACGGAGAAGGATTGGTATTACGGATTTAAACGCGGGTATCAAAGTGCGGATAGACAAAACTGGCAAAGCCACGCAGCTGCAGTTAGGTTTAAGTGGTTTGATCTTTTGGCTATTCACACCGATAGAGAAGGACATGAACTAAAAAACTGGGGATATAAAAAATATGATCCTACTGTTATAAGAAAAGTTAGAGAAAAGCCTGATCCTTATAGAATTTACAAAAAAAGCACATTGGTAAAATTTGGCTTTCAGCCTACTGATACCGATAGGTTTAGCTTAGGATACGATAAGTCTAATATAAAATCAGAGGGAATAGACTGGTCGAATCAATTTGCTCTTTATAATACGCAAACTCCTTGGGGTGCTCTAACTAATGACATACGACATACCAACGATATAAGCGAAAGAAAAAACTATTCGTTCACTTACGAAAATTTCGACGAAACGCCTTTGTGGGATAGCTTAAAATTTAGCTATAACAAGCAACATATTAAGTTAAAAGCAAGAACGGATGAGTATTGCGAGGGTGATAATTGCGCGGGAAATTCAAATCCATCCGGCCTTCATATAAACAAAGACGGAAAAATGGTAGACAAATATGGAGGGGAAGTAAAGACATGGCTAAAGTGGGGATTTATGCCTACGTTAGTAGATAGCCAGTTTGATTTTTCGGATCCGGATAATCCAAAAAACGAATCCCATATATTAGATATGAATGCATATAGCAGTTATAAACCTAATGATGATGCCTATATCAATTGTGATGAATATGATTGCTCTAAAGGTATGACTCTTTTTGATACAAATAGTGGTACATATAAAACATATTCAATAAATAAAGTAACTACGCCTTATAGTAAAGGCAATTACGGCAAATTATCACCAGTTGGTTCGGATGAGATACTTTTACCTAGCCAAAACGGATACGTAGAAAACAACTGGAAGGATAGAGATTTAAATACCGATACTAAGCAGTTTAATCTTGATCTTACAAAAGACTTTCATATAAAAAACACAGAACACTCTTTAAGTTATGGAGGGCTTTATAGTAAAAGCGATAAAAGTATGGTAAATAGGGCGGGTTATTCTCCTAAAAATAAACAATGGTGGGCTAAATACTTTGCAGGAGTTAGAAATACTAATCCTAAGTTTCCCATATTAGGCACTTGGTATCCAGATAAATGCCAATCATATACCAATGCCTCTGCCTATAATAACGCTTGCGGTCACGAAGATGATCCTTTTAGCTTCCTTATTCCGGTTGAGACCAAAACCGGAGCGCTTTATGTGGGAGATGACTTCCGCATAAATGATGTTTTAGCCTTTGATCTTAATTATAGGTATGATAAGGTTAAACACAATCCATCATATACCCCAGGCGTTACGCCAAAAATTCCAACCGATCTATTTATCGGAATGTTTGTTCCTTATACTCCACTTCCCGGTACGCCGTCTAGTGATGATATAAAGGCGCATAAGGATGCAAATGCAGAAGCCAACGCCGTATATTTAGCTTCTCAGAAGAGAAAATATTCGGCAAATTCATATTCTTTATCTACAAGCATCGATCCACTTGATTTTTTCAGGCTTCAGCTTAAATACGCAAACGGATTTAGGGCGCCTACTTCGGATGAAATTTACTTCACTTTCCAGCACCCTGATTTTTCGATATATCCAAATTTGGATTTGAAAAAAGAAACGGCAAAGACTAAAGAGATTGCTTTTACGCTTCATAATTCGCCAAGCTTCGTTACATTGAATTTATTCCAAACGGATTATAGGAATTTTATAGATTTACAATATAAGGGGGAATTTCAGCTTCCTTACGGAAACGGCGGAAGTACAATGCCTGCCTCTGTGTATCAAAACGTAAATCGTCCAAAAGCAAGAGTAAGAGGAATAGAGATAGACTCGAGACTGGCTTTGGATCAAATTTGGCAGCCATTGCAGGGTTTTAGCATTGGATATAAGCTCAGTATCCAAAAGGGTAGAATGGACATAGGTAATGGCAAAATAGATACTCCGATGAATGCGATCCAGCCTAGAACGGCGGTTTATAGTGTAAGCTACCAAAGCCCAGGCGATAAATTCGGCGCAGATCTATTTGTAACTGCGGTAGCTGCAAAAAAAGGAGACGACACCTATAATATGTATTGGTATGAGCAAGCGCGAAGCGGCAAAATCGTAAACGGCAAACCTGTAAGCAATAGCGAAGTGGAATGGAGAAGCGGCGGATATACCACGATAGACTTCGTAACATATGTAAAGCCGATCAAATATCTAACTCTTCGTGCAGGCGCATATAATATAACCGATCGCAAATATATCACTTGGGAAAGCGCCAGATCAATAAGGCCTTTTGGAACTAGCAATCTGATAGATCAAGAAACAGGGCTTGGCATCAACCGCTTTTACTCGCCGGGTAGGAACTATAAACTGACATGGGAGTTTCAGTTTTAAAAATTTAACCAGGTGTTTGATGTCTTATTAAAACGAAAGCTTTTGGAATCAAAATTTATAGATTTATTACTAAATTTAAAAAAGATGGTGATAGCAAATCATTTGGTATCATTTAGATTTTCAAATTTTATGTAACTAACGTGTAAATTTTAAAATTTTACGTAGCGCGGTAGCCCAAAGGTTTTTTTCTGTGATGACATCAGCTTTATAATTTTGCAATGACGCTCGCGATCTTTCCATCGCTTCGAGATCGAATTTTTTGCCCGTGTAAATTTACCGAGCCGAAAAGCATAGCACCCGTATGTGCTAAAAATTTCGCAAGCGCACAGCCTCACACTAAGCAAATCGCAGGGGAATTTTAATGTCGTAAATCTGCAAGCGGATCATCTCGCTTCCAAGCAGCGAGAGTCTTTTTGCGGCAATGAGCGCAATCTATTTCTCTTCGCTCTATCTCGCCCACTTGTGACGACAAATCTTATAAACGCAGTGGTCCTTTAAAAATTTTAACTTCAAATTTTGCTCCGAAGCTCACTAAATTTAAGGAAGAGCCCACACAGATAAATTGTTCTATTTTCGCGCGGCGCACGAGGTTTTTAAATTTGCGGCGCCCGCAGGAGGCTTTAAAGCTCGCTAAGTCTCGCCGTCGTTAGCGCGCAGGGCTGATCCGGCTAGCGATCTTTTGCGCGATTTATCTCCTTGTATTACTTGTTTAAAATCCCGCCGCAGTATATGTCGGCGCCGGACAAATCATAGCTTCGTTTTAAATTTAATCCTCATATCCTCTAATGCCAATATGCCTTCCCTCTATCTTAGGAACTACGGACTTCTTTTTAAGTTTAACGCCATACAAATTAATGCCGTAAAGCTTGCTAAGGCGGATAAAATCGACGTTAAGCTCCTCTAAATCGGTATCGCGAAGATCAAGATATTTAAGACTCGTCATATCGTTTATACTCTGCGGTAGTTTTTTAATTGCAGTCTCGGAGATATCTAAAATTTCTAAATTTTTTAAATTTCCGATGCTTTCCGGAAGCTGCGTAATATTTTTGCCGTGGATGTAAAGCTCCTTTAAATTATGTAGGTTTCCGATGCTCTCAGGGATTTTCGTAATGGCTTGGCTGTTAATTTCCAGCTCTTCCAAAGCATCAAGCATGCCGATGCTCTCAGGCAGACTATCTTGCTTATATCCGCTAATATCGAGCTTTTTTAAGCTTTTTAATGTGCCGATACTTTCAGGGATTTCTTGTATATTTTCAGACCAAATATCAAGCTCCTGCAAATTATGCAAATCCCCTAACTCAGACGGGATCGTCTGGACATCCGAATCTATATGAAGCCTTTTGAGCGACGGGATTTTCACGGCGAGCCGCAATCTATCATCATCCATATGGCCCCACTCCTCAAGATTGGGTAAATTTACGATATTTTCAGGTGGAGAGGTAAAATCTTCGCTTAGTTCCTTTAGACTCGGCATTTGCGAAATCTCATCGGGTAGCGCCTCTATATGCGTGCTCGTAAGATCTAAAATTTCCAGACTTTTCAGCTCCGCCAGATACGTAGGCAATGTATGCAAAAATTTACAACTATAACAGTGGAGCTCTCGCAGCTTGCTCATCCCTGTAATCTGCGGCGGCAATTGCGAAATATGCGTTTCATCCAGTTCGAGATATTCTAAATTCTTTAAATTCGCTACATTTGCGCTCAACTCTTTTACGGGGCAACGATCCAAAATCAGCGTCTTAAGATTTGGAATTTTAGAGATATTTTCACTAATCTCCGTAAATTTAGTAGCACGTAAACCTAAATACTCGAGCTTTTTTAAATTTTGCACGCACGAAGGCAGATCCGAAACTCTTGTGCCTTGCAAATCGAGCTTTTTTAAATTTGAAAGCAAGCAAATCTCGGGCGGAACCTGCGTAACCTCATCCACTCTAATCGGCGAAACGGTCATAAAATTCGCGTTTCTGCCGAAGTCTAGCTCATCAATGTCCGCAAGCTTTTCATACAAATCCCATGTCGTAGCGATATCGCTAAAGAAGCTTATACCATAGTAATTCTCTCGCCCCTTATCGCTAAAGCGTAAGAAATCCGCCAAGTTTTGCATTTGCGTATTTTGATCCTCGCTCAGCTTTGGGCTAAACTTCAGGCGGATGCCCTGCGCATCGTTTGACATACTAATTTTAATGCCTTTAAAACCGGAGATTGATTGTATGCAGAGCGAAAAAGCAACTGCTATAAATAGCGCGATATAAATCTTTTTCATTTGAGCCGCCTTTTTAAAATTTAAAATTCTTAGTATCTGCTGCGCGATATTTATAAAATTTAAGCGACCGCTTTTTGCAAGCTTGATTTAAAAATCCTCGCATTGCTCTACGCTTCGCAAATCCTCTAAATTTTAAAATTTCGAAATTTCGCGCAACGTCTTAAAGGCTGGGTGAAATTCCGAATCGAAGGAGATTTGTAAATTTTATTTATAAGCCTTGATCGCTTTGTCTAGGATTTTCTCCGCCTCAGCGGCGCTTGCGAAATCCTTCACTTTGACCCATTTATTCGGCTCTAAAAGCTTGTAGGTTTCGAAGAAATTTTTGATCTTATCCAGCGTCGCTTTAGGCAGATCGGAGACCCCTTTAATGCCCTCATATCGCGGATCGATCTTGCTAACCGGCACGGCAAGCAGCTTCTCGTCCATGCCGCTTTCGTCCTCCATCATCAAAACGCCGATTAGGCGGCACGGGATCACGCTGCCGGCGGCAAGCGGGTATTCGTTTAGCACCAAAACATCCGCAGGATCGCCGTCGTCGGCCAAGGTATTGGGCACGAAGCCGTAGTTTGCGGGGTAAAACATCGCGCCGTAGAGCACGCGATCTACGCAGAGCGCACCGCTTGCTTTGTCGATCTCGTATTTGATATTCGAGCCGTAAGGGATCTCGATTACCGCGTTGATTTTATCGGGGTTTGAGCCCACTTTTATCTTTGAAAGATCCATAGTTTTCCTTTATTTAGAATTTAAAATTTTGATATTTTTTACGTCTATCGTCGTTTTAGTAAAATCTTTGTCGATCTCGCCGCTAATTCGCACGAGCGTATTTTCATCCACGTTCACGCCGCGCCAAACGTCATCATCGATCTCAACCTCGATGCTATCGCCGTTTTGATCCACAAATCTATAATGCTCATGTCTGAGCTGGGATTTTATCTTGCCGTCGATTACGACAGAAGAATCATCTCTTAATTTAAGTGCTTCTTTGACGCTTGACGGCTGAGTTTGCGCCGCGGAGCCGCTTGGCACAAACCCGCCCGCGCCGAATGCAGCCGCACATAAAGCCATGCTAAGTAAAAATTTTCTAACCATATCTATCCTTAAAATTTTAATCTCTGCGTCCGCAAGCAGATCTGAAATTTCATCAATTTAAGAGCTGCTTGAATTTGACGCTCGCATTTAAATTTACACAGCGAGCTGCTTAAATTTACGCTTGAACTTTGGCTATCTCGCGCAACGGCAAGCTATAAATTTAAAGGCACGCTCGCGCTAAAGACGCATTAAATTTAAGCGCGATCTGCACCGCTTGCGGTACAAAAAAAAGGAGCCGAAGGCGCTTAAAATTCAAGCCGCCATCCAAGCGCGCTAGCCTAATTTTTCGATCTGCGCGGCGATTATAGCGTTTATGTCCGCTACGATCTCCTCGACCGTGCGCTCGCCGTTTACGCTGTAAAATATGCCTGCGTCGCCGTAAAATTTACGGATATCCTCGATCGGCTCTGAAAATACCGCCATGCGGTTTTTAAAGACCTCCTCGTTATCGTCCGCTCCGCGAGCGCGCCCCAAAACGCGCTGCTCGGCGACCTCCTCGCTGACGCACACCTCGATGACGGCGCTAAGATTTACATCATCGTCTCCTCGCAGCACCTCGTCTAGCTTATTCATCTGTTCTACGCTTCTTGGATAGCCGTCGATGATGATGAAGTCTTTAGGTGAGCTTTTAATCGCGCTAACGATAGCATTTACGACGATATCAAGCGGCACGAGATTGCCTTTAGAAATGAAGCCATCTATCTGCCTGCCTAGAGCGCTGCCGCTTGCTACCTCGGCGCGCAGCAGATCGCCGGTGGAATAGTGCTCGATGCTTTGATTCATCCGAGCGATCATGCTCGCATCGGTAGTTTTACCGCTGCCCGGAGCACCGATGATTAGAAAAAGGCTTTTCATTTCTGCTCCTTTTTCTGAAGCCTAAGCCCTAGCTCGCGAAGCTGCTCGTCGGTCACGACGCTAGGAGCTTTGGTGAGCGGACACTGCGCGCGCTGCGTTTTAGGAAACGCGATGACCTCGCGAATACTGCTTGAGCCCGTAACGAGCATCATCAGCCTATCAAAGCCGATCGCGATACCTCCGTGCGGAGGCGCGCCGAAGCTTAGCGCATCGAGCAGGAAGCCGAATTTCTCCCTCTGCTCTGCAGGCTCGATCTTAAGCAGCCTAAAGACCTTTTCTTGAATGTCCGCTTTATGGATCCTGATACTGCCGCCGCCAAGCTCGATGCCGTTTAGCACGACGTCGTAGGCGATCGACGTGATATCCTCCAAATCGGGCTCGTCGGGGTTGTTCGGCATCGTAAAAGGATGGTGCATCGCGGAGTAGCTGCCGTCGTCGTTTTGCTCAAACATAGGGAAATTTACGACCCACAAAAACTCAAGTCTATTCGGATCGATCAGACCAAGCTCGTTTGCAAGGAAAATTCTAAATCTACCCATATAATCAAGCACGATTTTCTTTTTGCCCGCACCGAAAAATACGACGTCACCGACTTTAAGCTCGCAGCGCTTGATGAGCTCATCGAGCTCGCTTTTTTCAAAGAATTTTACCAGCGGCCCCTTTAGCCCGTCCTCTTTTACTTGGATAAACGCAAGGCCTTGCGCGCCGAATTTTTTCACGTATTCCTCAAAGCCTTGCATCTGACGCTTGCTAAATTTCAGATCGCCGCCCTCGACTTTCAAGGCTTTTACGCGATTGGCCTTGCGGTCTTTGGCTAAATTTGAAAAAATTTCATTGCTCGATTTTTCAAAAATATCGGCTACGTCGATGAAAGGCATATCATAGCGCAGATCGGGTTTGTCGCTGCCGTAAAGCTCCATCGCGTCCTTATACTCCATATGTCTAAAAGGGGTGACGATCTCGCGGCCGCAGGATTTGAAAATGTCTTTTAAAACCTCCTCGGCTACGCGCATTACGTCGTATTGGGTATTGAAGCTCATCTCGATATCGATCTGTGTAAATTCCGGCTGTCGGTCGGCGCGCAGGTCCTCATCGCGGAAGCAGCGCGCGATCTGGAAGTATTTATCAAAGCCCGAGCACATCAAAAGCTGCTTGAAAAGCTGCGGACTTTGCGGAAGCGCGTAGAAGCTGCCCGGATAGACGCGGCTAGGCACTAGATAATCCCTAGCGCCCTCAGGCGTCGCGCGCGTTAAGATCGGCGTTTCGACCTCCACAAAGCCTAGCCTATCAAGAGCATTTCGCGCGGCGATCGCAGCCTTGGAGCGCATCTTAAATTTATCGAAGCTTCCCTCTGCGCGCAGATCCAAAAAGCGGTATTTTAGCTTAGTTTCCTCGTTGACGCTTTTATCGCCGATTACGAAAGGAAGCGGCTTGCTTGGATTTTCGATCTGTAGATCCTCTACCACAACCTCAATGTCGCCGGTTTTTAAATTTGGATTTTCTAGCCCCTCGCCGCGAGCGCGGATCTTACCGACAGCTTTTAGGACGAATTCGTTTCGCACGGTATTTGCTACCTCGTATGCCGAATGGCTATCTTTGGGATCACAGACTAGCTGTAAAAGTCCGCTTCGGTCGCGCAAATCTATAAAAATAACGCCGCCGTGGTCGCGGTAAGAATTTACCCAGCCGCACACGGTTACACTTTTGCCGATATCGTTTTTACTCAAATCGGCGCAATAATGACTTCGCAAATTTACTCCTTTAAAATTATTTGTAAAACGCAAGTATAGTTAAATTTTGCTTTTACAAAGCTAATTTTTTATAAAATAAAACTATGGAAAACAAAATTCATAAAAACCTTAAATTCGCGGGGCTAATAGTCAAAAAATCAGAAGAGATTCGCCCCGTCGTGGAGCAAATTTGCGAAATTTTAAAAGCGCAAGGTATTGAGCTTTTGCTCGAAAAGGACGGAGCGGAATTTTTCGGCCTTAAGTCGCATACGCTTGCAGAAATTTTAAAAAAGACCAATTTTTTAATCAGCCTCGGCGGCGACGGCACGCTTATCGGGCTTGCGAGGCTGCTAAGCGACAAAAACGCTTTTATTTTGGGTATCAACGCAGGCACTTTGGGCTTTTTAACGGACGTGCAGCCTAGCGAATTCGCAAAATTTTTAAATGAATTTTTGCGTGGCGAATACGAGATCGAGCGCCCGTTTTTGCTCGAAGTGATACTGGAAAACGGCAGCGGCAAAATCATCCGCAAGGCCGCATTTAACGACGTCGTAATCACCCGCAGCCACATCTCCTCGATGGCAAAGATCGACGCGTTTTTAAATAGAAAATATTTCAACACCTACTACGGCGACGGCGTGATCGTAAGCTCCGCCGTGGGCTCGACCGCGTATAATATGAGCGCGAACGGATCTATCGTCTATCCGCTGTGCGACGTGTTTTGCGTCACGCCGATCTGCTCGCATAGCCTGACGCAGCGGCCTTTGATCCTGCCAAAAGAATATCTTGCAAGCTTCAAAAACGCCGGAAGCTCCGAAGTTAGCGTCGTTATCGACGGACAAGACGTTTTTGATATGGCGGAATTTAGTAGCGTGAGCGTTAAAATTTCACATGCAAAGGCAAATTTAATAAAACGCAGAAGCTACGATTATTTCGACGTTTTAAAAGCCAAACTCAGATGGGGGCACGGCGGATGCTAGAAAGAATTTATATTAAAAATAATCTAGGTTTTTGCGAGAGCGAGCTTAGTTTTGGTCCGGGACTTAGCGTATTTACAGGCATCAGCGGCGCAGGTAAATCGGTATTAATAGGCGCGATTTTAGCGGTGTTCGGGCTTAAAGAATGCGAGGCAGAGCTCATAGAAGCGGACGTAGAGCATCAATTTGATATGGGAAATTTCGGCTTGATAAACGATACGCCAAATATTTTTCGCGTCCTAAAAGAGCGTAGCTTGCGATACTTTATAAATTCCCAATCGGTCTCAAAAAAAAATCTAAGCACGATCGCCGGCGAATACGTGAAATTTTTAGGCGCGAAAAACGCCGGCGAAATGAGTAGCGGCAGCTTGCTAAAATTACTTGATTTTATCGCCGCGAAAAAAGATGCGGCGCACGCTCAAAGCCTATCGAAGCTTCAAAGCGCTTTTGTGGAATTTAGCCGCACAAAAAAGCAGCTGGATGAAATTTTGGATCAAGAGCGCAAGATCGAGGAGTTAAAGGAATTTGCTCGCTTCGAGATTGAAAAAATCGAGCGCGTATCGCCTAGGATCGGCGAATACGACGAGCTTTTGCAGATCAAAAAAAAGCTTAGTAAAAAAGATAAGATCGAGGAACTTTGGGCTAGGGCGCAGGGCGTTTTTGAGCTGGAACGCAGCGTCATCGAAGCGCTAAGCCTCAGCGGGCTGGATAGCGCGTTTTTTGAGGATGCGATGAACGAGCTGCGGCTAAAGCAAGAAAGCTTGAATTTAGACGAGCTCGAAAATATCGACATAGAGAAAATTTTAGATCGCATCGAAGCTCTTAGCGCGCTAAATAGGCGCTACGGAAGCGTAGAAGAGGCTTTAGCTACGCTTGAAGCGCGCAAGAAAGAGCTTGAGCATTACGAGCAGTTAAGCTTTGAAAAAACCAAGCTACAAGCGGAATTTAAACGCCTTAGTGAAAGCACCGCTACCCTTGCCGAAAAAATCAGCGAGGCTCGCAAGGGCGCTAAAAAACGGCTCGAGGATCTGATAAATTCCTATCTAAGGCAGCTTTATATGGAC
This sequence comes from uncultured Campylobacter sp., assembly GCA_963530195.1. Classification (GTDB taxonomy): domain Bacteria; phylum Campylobacterota; class Campylobacteria; order Campylobacterales; family Campylobacteraceae; genus Campylobacter_B. Next base: position 8,833 of record CAUSCW010000003.1, on the reverse strand, counting down.
GGAGTGGAGCTTGGTTTTAAGCCTACGGCGCTTAGTGAGTGCGGCACAGACGAAATTTGCGTCAGCTTGTGCAAGACAGAATTTAAAAATTTAAGCTCAGGCGAAACGAACCGCCTACGCCTTGCTTTCATCGCGGCAAGCTTGGAGCTTACAAATAACGGCGAGGGAATTTTGATCTTAGACGAGATTGATTCAAATTTAAGCGGAAAAGAGGCGATGAGTATCGCTAACGTGCTGGTAAAAATTTCAAAATTTTATCAAATTTTTGCGATCTCGCACCAGCCGCAGCTTAGCTCAAAGGCTGCGTCACACTTTTTAGTAAGTAAAACGAACGGCAAATCTAGCGTGAGATTATTAAGCGAAAATGAGAAAATAACAGAGCTAGCTCGTATGATAAGCGGCGAGACTATTACTGCAGAAGCCCTGGAATTCGCTAAAAAGCTAAGACAAAGCTGAAGGAATTTTAAGCTTAAGTTTAAATCTGAAATTTTTTGCTACAATACCGCGTTTAATTTAAATTTAAGTGTGATTTTGCAAAACGACGTAAAATCTGCTTCGAAAAATTTTATCAAGTGAGTTTTATGATTATAGATACACATTGCCATTTAGACGATGCTAGTTTCGACGCCGATTTGGACGCGGTGATTGAGCGCGCCACGATTGCAGGCGTGCGCAGCATCATCATTCCCGGTGCCGATGTAGCAGACCTAGATAAGGCATGTAAAATTTCGCATGCACGGGATAATGTGTATTTTGCCGTAGGGGTGCATCCATACGAGATAGATTCTTTCGATATGGAGGTGCTGAAGCGGTATGCTGACGATCCCAAATGCGTGGGCGTTGGCGAATGCGGTCTTGATTATTTCAGACTTAAGCAGCAAGAGAGCAAGGAAACCAAAGCCTTAGAAATCTCCCGCCAAAAAGACGCCTTCATCTCACAAATCGATCTAGCAGCACAACTTCAAAAACCACTTATAGTCCATATCCGAGAAGCAAACGAAGATAGCTTTGGAATTCTAAAAGATCGCGCCGGCGATTTATGCGGCGGTGTTTTACACTGCTTCAATGCCAGCAAGCTTTTGCTAGGTCTTAGCGAATACGGATTTTACTTCGGTATCGGCGGAGTTTTGACATTCAAAAATGCAAAAAACTTAGCTGAGATCTTACCGCAAATTCCGCAAGAGCGCCTTTTAATCGAGACGGATGCACCATATCTAACCCCGCATCCGCATCGCGGCGAGCGCAATGAGCCTGCATTTACGAGACTCGTGGTAGAAAAAGTCGCGGAAATTTTAAGCCTAAGCGTAGAAGAAGTTGAAGCAATAACGACTCAAAACGCCCGTAGGCTTTTTGGCGATAAAATCAAAGGAGAGATATGAAAGCCATAAAATTTATACTGCTAGCCCTACTTTTAGTGGGCGAAGCGTTTGCGAGCCAGCCCGGTCTGATGCGCGCAAATCATGACTATATTTTAAATCAATTCGGCATCGAAAATAACGAATCGAGCAAAAGCGTAGTTGCGGGCATATTCCGTGCTATCAATGCAAGCGATCGCAAGCAGTTTAAGCATATCGTGACTTCGCAGTCGCACAATGCCTACTTAGTCAAATCCGAGGTCGATAACATCGAAGCTCCGGAATTCTTATTGTATTTGGCAATGGTAGAATCTCATCTTAAAAACACCGTAACTTCGGGCGCTAGCGCAGGTGGTATGTGGCAGCTGATGCCGGCAACTGCGAAAAATTTCGGTCTTAGAGTAGATAGCGCCGTGGATGAGCGTCGCGATCCCGCAGCCTCTACGGATGCTGCGTTTTCGTATATTTTGCATCTGAAGCAAAATTTTGGCAAGTGGTATTTAGCGCTAATGGCGTATAATTGTGGCGATCAAAAGCTTAAAAATGCGATTGCAGCTACTGGCAGCGATGATCTGGATCGCTTGCTAAAAAGCCCCGCACTTCCTAATGAGACTAAGAATTTTATCAAGCGCATTATTAAATACGCTTACATCGCTCAAAATGAAAATATGCGTAAAATTCTGCTTTTTGAAAGCGAGCCATGGGGGCTAAAGCGTATCGCAGTAGCTCCAGGCACAAAGCTAAGCGCAGTTGCAAAACAGATCGGAATTTCGCCGTCGCAGATGCAGGATTATAACGCACATATTAAAAACGGAATTTCGCCGCTTAACGGCAAGTACTTCTTTTATATCCCACAAAGCAAATATGCAGAATTTGTCGTAAATCAAGGCGCGTTTCAAGCGTATGAGCCACGTCTGAAACAGCGTAAGCCAGGACGGGTGTTAGCAGGTTTGGCGAACGAGCTTAGCCTTAAAGACAAAAACGAAATAGCGCTAAATAATATAAAATTCAACAAATAAGATCGGATCGCAGGTGTCGTACCAGAAAATCGCTCTTTTTAGTGCGCTTTTTGCGCTGATTTTTGCCGGTTGCTCGTTTCGCACCGCACCGCCTTCTAGATCGTCTGCGGGCGGTGCGGGCAAGATTGGCAAAAACTCTCCCGCCACTATGCGCCCTTATAAAATCAACGGCAAAACCTACTATCCAGAGCAAGTAAGCGTCGGTGACACTCAAATCGGCATCGCCAGCTGGTATGGGCCGAATTTTCATGGTAAATACACCTCAAACGGCGAAATTTACGATATGAACGGCATGACTGCCGCGCACAAAACCTATCCAATGAATACTATGGTAAAGGTCACGAATCGCGACACCGGCGCTACCGCAACCGTGCGCATCAACGATCGCGGTCCATTCGTGGATGGTCGCATCATCGATCTTAGCAAAACAGCTGCTAATTTAGTAGGCGTATTTGCCAAAGGTACGGCACCGGTAAAACTCGAAGTAGTGGGCTTTTATGGGCATACTATCGCCAAAGGCTCGCCGAAAGCAACCATTGTCGGCGGAAATTTTATGGTGCAAATCGGTGCGTTTAGAAACAGAAGCGGCGCACAAATTTATCAGCGCGATTACCACGGCACGGCGGGATATCCTGCGATCATCAAAGAATTTAGCATAGATGGCGCGCCGATTTATCGCGTCTTTTTAAGTGGATTTAAAAGCGAGGATGAGGCGAGAGATTTCGCGCATAATGGCAAGTTTACTGGAGCTTTCATCGTAAGGGAGTAGCAGTTTTATTTGACGGCTTTTACCTTCGTTTTTTCTCGATAAGGGCTTTGTCAAATTTATTTGTGAGCTACTTGCGGTAAAATTTCCCGTCATCTAATAGTTATCTGCTTTAGCTGCGGCGAAGTGCGAACTACTTGCAAGCTATTCGTAGCAGAAAAGTGCGCCTGCCCGCTTGAGTTTTGCTTTTTAATAGGACACCGTGGCTGATAAAATTTCTATATTGATAGGGGATAAAGCATGCAAAAATATCCGGAAGTTTATAGTTTAGAAAAGAGTTTGGCTATACTTGAAAAATATAAAGACGAGCTGAGCGTAGAACAATACGAGCAAAACAGATCTATCATCTGCAATCACGCAATAGAGGGTATGTTTGCAAATGAGCAAGATATAATCGATCTTATCAAGGTCGATAAGGGAGAAAGAACGCCCGATGAGATAATAAACGAATATAAAAAAGAGTGGAGCGTTTTATAGCACAGTAGAAAATTGAAATTTGATAGTGAAATATCAGAGGTATTTTGGTGCAGCTCATAGGTTCTTTGAATTTTAATCGTGCAGAAAAGTTACGATTTCATGTTCCTTTGGCAAGAACTTTCTACCGTGTATACCACTTTCTCCATATTCTATCAAAGCTTCATTAAGCACCTTATAAAGCTCATCTAACGAAATTCCATCAAGACTAGAATTTATATTTTCTAACTTATATTTGATAAAAAACGGATTGTCCACGAGCATTTTACTTGTGGTTTCGTCATAAATTCGCCTTATATCAAGCTCGATAACATTGCCCTTATAACATAAAATATAAATCTCCTCACCCGTAAATCCATCTCGCGGATCCGGTAAGTGCGGATCACACACAAAGATAAACCAAATATCCCTCTGCCTATCGATAACCCAATCAAGCTGCTCTATACGTTGATCGCCCAATGGAAGTTCACCAAAATTTGCCCTGGAGCTATTTACTATGTCAATAACGCCATATTTCTCAATATCCTCTTTAGAAATATATTCTGCTACAAACGCCATCTAGCCCTCCTTGAGAAATTCTATAATTTAAATTTAATCGCTCGTATATAGACCGAACAAAGACGAGATTTCAAATTTAATCCTTTTACTGACGAGAACTTATCGTCAATTTTTACTATAACCTTTCGTAAAATTCGTTATGAAATTTAAAAATTTCAAGTGCTTTGTCGCTCGCCACCTCTTTTAAATTTAGCGTCCAAAAATACGCAGAATTTCACGCCGTATAGGTAGAAAATCCAGCTTATGTAGATCCACAGAAAGAAAAATAGCGCGACCGAAAACGAGCCGTAGATGCTAAGATAGGTTTTGTTATAAAAGACGTATTGCGCAAAAACCAGTCTTGAAAGCCACCATAAAATCGATGCTACGAGCGATGAGGCAAGTACTGCTTTTGCGCGGATCTCGCGGTTGATCGCCGTAGCATAAGTAATCGCAAAGATCCCCCAAACGATTAAGTAGGGTAGAATTTTAAGCAAATTTATCCAGCTCGTAAGCTCGGTTTTATTTAGTAGCTCCTGAAGCTCGCCACTGATATAAAACGACGCTCCAAGCCCCACAGGAGCGAGCGTCATCAGCGTCCAGTAGGTGCTTAGGCTCTTAAAAAAGCTTCGCTCGGGTGAATGCGAAATGCGCGCGATAATCGCTTCAAAGTCTCCGAAAAACAGCACCGACGTAACTAACACTGCGCAAAAGCCCGTTACGCCAAGGCTTAGTCCGTTTGCCATAAATTCCTCGATATAGTGTGCCATGCTCGCTTGATTTGCAGGCAGGAAGTTTGAAAAGATAAAGCCCATAATCTTATCGTAGTAGCCTTTAAAGCTTGGCAGCTGCATAAAGATGCTAAGCGAGACCATCAGCACCGGCAGTAGCGCCAGAATCGTGTGAAAGCTAAGGCTTGATGCATGGTGCATGAGCTCGGTATCGTAGAGGCGGAAGAAATTTTTAAGTCGGTTTTGCGCTTGCTTAAGCGCCGGTATTAGATTTTTCATAAGATGATTTTACATTAAAATTTTAGAATTTCATATAAATTTGCGCAATTTTTCTTTTGTATCGTGGTATATCGTCTATAAAATTTAAAGCTAAAAAATGCGACTACAAATATATAAATTTACATCTCGAATTTAGTCTAAATTTAGGAAAATTTTTCTAATATGCTAAAAAATAATATTAAATACATCCATAACTAAAGGAAAATAATGGAACGAAGGAAAACGATGAAATTTAAAATTTCATTAGCGGCATGTATGTGCCTACTATGCAGCAGTTTGGCTGCAGCGCAAAGTGGCGGTAATTCTGCGCCTGAAAAGTCGCAGAATATGGGCGTAATCGAGGTAAATTCCGTCGGCGATAATATCAGCGAGAGCGGTATCGACGAGGGCTTTTTGAGCAAAAACGTGCAACAAGGCCTGCTTGCGGGCAAGCGCGCACTTGATCTTCCGTATCAGATCAACACGATCAGTAAGGAGATCATAAATCACCAAGGCGTCACCGGCTACGAGGAGGCGGTCAAATACTTCCCCTCCGCGCAGATTCAGATGCGCGGCGGCGCTACGGTCGGACGCCCGCAGACACGCGGCTTTGAGGGTAGCGTCGTAGGCAACAGCTTCTGGGACGGCTTTTATACGATTTCGACGACGGCGATTCCGATGGCGATGTTTGAGAGCTTTCAGGTGCAAAACGGCGTCGCAGGCTCGCTCTACGGCGCACAAAACCCGGTTGGCATTTTCAGCTACACGCGCAAGCGCCCGGTAAAAGATCAATACATCATCTGGAGTGATTATATGTCGCGAAGTAATCTGGGGCTGGGGCTTGATCTATCGAATAAATTTGAAAAATTCGGCTACCGCACGGTATTTTACGGATCAAACGGCGACAGACAGCCAAAGGGCTCAAATTTGCAGCGCCGCCTAGCCAGCATCACGATGGAATTTTATCCGACGGGCGATCTTACTTTTGAAACCGCGGCAAGCTATTATGAGCACAATACCAAGGGCTTTGTGGGGCAGTTTGCCCTCGGCGTGCGAGACGGCAAGATCGTAGACGGCATGGAGCTTCCAAAGGCGGTAGATTCTTCAAAGCGCGGTCTTGGGCAGAGCTTTGGAGGAATGCATCTAAAAACCACTACCGCAAGTGCGAAATTTAAATACTCACCGACGGATAGGCTATATTTCGAGGGCGGCTTTCAGTTTCAGCGTGCCGATCGTGATACTCACGGCGTCGTAAACTACATCTTGCCTAGCACACATCCGCAATATACGAAGCCGGGCGATTATCAAACCAGACACAGCGGCGGTGCTACGGCAGCATATAGATTCGATCTGCCAAGCGGCTATCTTAAGGCAAACACGCAGTTTAATACGGGCGATATCGAGCATGATTTTAGCGTGCAGACCAATGGCTATCACTGGACGCAGGATAGATATAAAAACGCGAGTACCAACTATGTCTCGCCTACTATCGGCAATATAAACGATCCTAAAATTCTAAATTACACCGGTGCTAGGCGCGGAAGCGGGCTGTATCACTATGCGGTTTTGGATATGTATAACGTCTCGGTGCTAGACGACATCACGATAAACGATAAATTTGACGTAATGTTAAGCGCATCTAAGGCGTGGATGAGGCAGGAATCCTACAATAATCGCCAGCAAAGACTCGTCAAAGCCTATAGCGATTCGGGCTATAGCTGGGCGGGCAGCTTGATCTTTCATCCGGTAGAGGATGCCAGCATCTATTACACCTACGCAGATAGCTTGCAGCAGGGCTCTACCTATGTTTATCCCGCGAGCAGCCCATATGCGGGCGAGGTTGCCTCCACGTCGCCGTATCGCTCCAAGCAGCATGAGATCGGTGCTAAGATCCGCGTAGCCGATATGATCGATTTTAGCGTGGCGTATTTTGATATACGCCGCCCGATCGCCTACCTAAATAGCTCTACTGGACGCTACGGCATAAACGGCGAGCAGCGCAACCGCGGATTTGAGTTTATGAGCGGCGGACGAATTACGCAAAATTTAAGCGTGCTGGGCGGCTTTACCTACATCGATCCTAGGATGCATAACGTAAGCATCGCGGGCGCTAACCGCAAGGTCGCAAACGGCATACCTAAACTAAACGCAAATTTAATGCTTGATTACGTGATCCCAGGCACCGATAAGCTTGCGATCAGTACGAATTTCCACTACACTAGCAAGATGTATCTGGATGATCTAAACACTCAGCACACGCCTAGCTTTTTCGTTACCGATCTTGGTATCAGATACACGAGCGAGCACCTTTTAGGCGATAAGACCACGCTGCGTTTTAACGTAAATAATGTATTTAACAAAAAATACTGGGCGGGAATGTATCCTGCGAGCGCCGACGGTGCGGGCGGTCTTAACGTAACTAGCGTGCTAGGCTCGGCAAATGGCGTGACGCTTGGAGAGAGCAGAAGCTTCATGCTCTCTGCGGAGGTAAAATTTTAAAATCTAGCGGGTTTAAAATTTCTGCTTAAGCGGCGCGAATGATTATGGCGCCGCTTTTAAATTTATGAAATTTTATCGCTCTAAGCGGCGAGATTAAATTTAACGAGGCTTGTTTTAATTCATTTTTAAATTTAAGCCTTGGATTTTGAAATTTTAAACCTTAATTTTAAAATTTCGATCTTTAAATTTTTAAGTCGCCGCGCCCCGGCTTGCTCGCAAAATTTATCCGCGCGCGGTTTAAAATTTAGCCGTTTTTGGTTATAATCTTTGCAAAACCACGAAACGGAGAGCAATGAAACAAGTTTTAATCATCGCAAGCGGAAAGTTTGCGCGCCATTTTTTATCCAAAGTTTGTAAAATCAAAGATGTCATCAGATCATATCGCGTCATAGCTAAAAATATGGATGCCGTACCCTCAGAGCTTGAAAACGAGTCAAATTTTTCGGTCGAAATTTTTGATCCTACTAGCATTGAACGGTTACGCGTGGTGCTAGTAGGGGAGGAATTTGACCGCTGCATAGTGATAATGGAGGATGAATTTGACACTAAAGTAACGCTTGAAAATTTAAAGACGCTCGCTCCGGATTTAGAGCTTTATGTGGCCGATTTTTGGGGACTTTTGCGCGAAAATAAAAATGAAGCTCACGTAAAAATCGTAAACACTCTTGCGCTAAATTCCTCGCGCTTCATCGGCTTTTTGCCCGATAGCCCCGTTTTTGCTGATAACATTGGGCTTGGGCGCGGAGAGATAATGGAGGTAAAAGTGCCCGTAGGAAGCTCGTTTGCGTATAAAAAAATCAGTACGCTTTCTAATGCCAAATATCAAATTCCGATGATCTACCGTCACAATAATTACATCGTAACGACACACGGCTCGCGGATATATCCGAATGATACAATCTTGGTCGTTGGTGAGCCGAGCGCGCTGCGAGTGGTGTTTGCTGAAGTAAAAAAGCAAAGCGGGCAATTTCCATCGCCGTTTGGGCTAAATATTTTCGCGCTAATCGATATGAAAAAAATGAGTGGCGACGAGATAGCTAGGACGGTTAGGGCGCTTGAGTTTTTGGATTTACATATTAGAAATCATAAAATTTATCTGCGAATTTTAAATCCTCTGCTAAACGACACTTTTAGCGAGCTTAAAGCGCTGTGTGAGCGGGATAAATTTGAAATTCTCATCGATTACTCGGGCGA
>CAUSCW010000002.1:0-80729 GCA_963530195.1 uncultured Campylobacter sp. | reverse complement strand
ATGACGTGCATATCGGAAGCGGCTGCGTGATCCACGCAAACGCCGTCATCTACAACGACACGATCATCGGCGAGCGCTGCGTGATCCACGCAAACGCCGTTATCGGAAGCGACGGTTTCGGCTACGCGCATACCAAAACGGGCGAGCACGTTAAAATTTATCATAACGGCAACGTCGTGCTGCAAGACGAGGTCGAGATCGGCGCGTGCACGACGATCGACCGCGCGGTGTTCGGCTCTACGATCGTTAAGCGCGGCAGCAAGATCGACAATCTCGTTCAGATCGGGCACAACTGCGAGCTTGGGCAAAACTGCCTCATCGTCTCTCAGGTGGGGCTTGCGGGCTCGACGACGCTTGGGCGCAACGTCGTGATGGGCGGACAGAGCGGCAGCGGCGGGCACGTAAGCGTGGGCGATTTTGTGCAGATCGCGGCGCGCGGCGGCATAAGCAAGGATTTAGCGGGCGGCAAAAACTACGCGGGACAGCCTATAATGGAGCTTAGCGAGTGGTTCAAGCTGCAGGCTAAGATCGTTAGATTTTTTAAAGATAAAAAGCACTAGCCGTTTTTACCTTGGCTGACTTGCCTTGATCGGTTCGGTCGATCGGCTTGATTTGATCGTTCGCTCTGATCGACTCCTCTAGCCAGCTCGATTTAATCGGTTCGCGTCGTTTTAGTGAAGTTTGAGATCGCCAGGCAGTTGGCGATTGTGGAGTGATTTGCGCTGCGTTCGGTTTTTGCATAGTTTGCAAACTGCTGCGGCGGTAAATTTTGCCCTTTTATCGACAGAATTCCGCCCGCGCCGTTTTTTGTCGTGCGCTTGCTTTGTGGGCGCGGTAGAATTTACTCTGCTAGTTTGGGTCGCATTGCTCGCAGTCATTGTGGCCAAGCTTTACGAGCGCTTTAAATCAGCGCAAATTTAATTAAAGGAAAAACAATGATAGAGATGTTTTTGTGCTCCTATTTTGCGGGCGCGGCGACGCTTTTTGAGGACTATGCGAGGCAAAATATCCGTGCCAAGGAGGTGCTTTTTATCCCGACCGCCGCAAACGTCGAGGAGTACCGAGACTACGTGGACGAGGCGAAAGAGGCATTTGCCAAAATGGGCTTTACGGTTCAAATTTTAGACGTTTCCAAAGCGAGCGAGGCCGAAGCGAAGGCAAAGATCGGCGCGGCGCAGGTGCTTTACGTAAGCGGCGGCAACACCTTTTATCTTTTGCGTGAACTTAAAAAGAAAGGTCTTACGGGCCTCATCGCAGATCGCGTCCGAAGCGGCGAGCTCATCTACGTGGGCGAGTCGGCGGGCGCGATGATCGCAGCTCCCAGCGTGGAGTACGCGAGCGTGATGGACGATGCGGGCGACTACGGGGCTGCGGCGCAAACGGGGCTTGATCTGGTGAAATTTTACCCCGTGCCGCACTACGGCGAGGAGCCATTCGTGCAAAGCGCGGCTGAAATTTTAAAAGCTTACGGCGGTAAGCTAAATTTGACGCCGATAAATAACGCCGAAGCGATCGCGGTGCATGGCGATAAATTTGAAATTTTAGGGCGGTAAACTGCGGCGTAAAAGTAAAATTTACGCTTGCGTTCGCATATAAGGCTGTGAGGCGGAATTTGAACTTAGGTGCGGTAAGCCGCTAACGAATAAATTTAATCAAAAGGATCAAAATGAAAATATTACTTATCAACGGCGGAGCGCCGTTTAACGGCAAAGGCGGCAAGCTAAACAAAACTTTGCACGAGCTAGCCAAAAAGACGCTACAAGCCCTAGGGCACGAAACGCGCGAAACCACGATACATGAGGGCTACGACCTAGAGGGCGAGGTAGAAAAATTTCTATGGATGGATGCCGTGATCTGGCAGATGCCAGCGTGGTGGATGGGCGAGCCTTGGCTAGTTAAAAAGTACGTGGACGAGGTGTTTATGGGTGGCATAGGCAAGATAGTGGCAAACGACGGACGGCACAGCGCGAGTCCAAACGACGGATACGGCACCGGCGGGCTGATAAAGGGCAAATCGCATATGCTAAGCGTCACGTGGAATGCGCCGCTTCAGGCGTTTGACAAGCCCGGAGATTTTTTCGAGGGCGTGGGCGTGGACGGCGTTTATTTGCATTTTCATAAGATAAATGAGTTTTTAGGTACGAAAAGGCTGCCTACTTTTATGTGTAACGACGTCGTTAAAAATCCCGACGTAGAGCGTTTTACGAGAGATTACGAAGCGCATCTAAAAAGGGTTTTCGGCTAGCCTTAACGGACTCAAACGAGTTTATCTGCTCGTAGTACAGCGCCAGATGAGCTAAAGCAGATTTATAAGATCGCTTCTTAAGTTCGGATATTACGACGCTTGTGAAATTTTAAAATAATGCCAAGCAGTACTTATTCGAGCGCGGCTTGCGATGCGCGAGGTTTTCGTAAATCGCGAGATTCGAGCTTTGCTTGGCTGACTGACACTGCGTGATGTGCGGGAAGTCTGAAATTTGAAGTCTTGCGGCGCGCGATTTATGCAGTCACTATATAAAATTTCATACGGCTGTCGCAGCTTTTAAGTCGGTGCGAAATAAAACTTGCGAAACGACGTGGCATTTTGCGATCGTTTTAAATTTTGCAAATGCGCTGTATTTTAGCTCGGCGCGAGATAAAATTTTACGCGGCGCACTTTTATGTGATGTACGCGTCTGGCTTGCCGTTGCTCGTTAGTGCCATGTCAGCGAGTGCCTAAGTATGGATGAGCGCGATGGCTGGCTCGTGTAACTATTAGCGTGCCGTTCAGTGCTGCTAGTGGCTTTAAGAGACGCGATGTGTATTTACAGGGGAAGAGGTGGTTAAAATTGATATGCTTAAATTCTTTCGCTCGGGCGAGTTTGCAGGCGTAGGAAGCGGCTTGAGCTGCGCGCAGCTCGCCGCGATGTTTGGCCCTGCGGACGTGAGCTTTAAGAGCGCGGGGGCTGAAATTTTAAGATACGGCGCCTTTGAGTTTCACTTTTTTCGGGACGAAATTTTTATGATTTTTTCGGATCATTTCAGAAGCGAGCCTTTAGATTTCGGCGACGGAAGGGCGGGGCAAATCGAAATAGAGCCTTGGATATTATCGGGCTGTCCTGCTCCCATCGATCTTGCAGCGGCGAAAAGCGCTTTAGATCGCAAACGGATCGAGTATCGCGAGCGCGCAACGGATGAGGGGTTGGAACTGAGTTTAAACAGCGGCGTTACGCTTGCGTTTGAAAGCTTGAGCGGGTTGGGCGAGCCCCGCGGCTACGAGCTTGCCGCATTTTGGATAAAATTTTAGCGGAATTTAAAAAGAGAAATATTTCTTTCGCGCGCTTTTTAAATTTAGCTTTTAAATTTACTCTTCGTTGAATGAAAATGAATGAAAATCCAAGCTAAATTTTGGCGGAAGCGGCGCCTTGTATCGCGCACGGCGCCGGAAAAGCCGAGCCGTATTAGCTGCAGAAGTGCGGATTTAAAGATCGCGAAAGTTTGGAGCGAAGCAGTTCTGTTTTTCTGCCACTACGGTGCGCCAGGATGAAGTGCCGAGATAAAATTTAAACAAAAGAGGTTTGATGTTTTTTGATACAAAATACGATGAAAAAAAGATCGCTAGCTTTAATCAGATGAATACGCTTTTAAGATGCGTGCTGCTGTTTTTTATCCTTGGTGCGGGTGCGGCGCTGATACGTCCTACACGGCCGTGCTGCCGTCTAGCCTCGAGGATTTGCAGACCATAGAGGGCGCGTTATATATGTGCAAACAAATAAGAGCAGAGGGATTAGTTATTGTAAGTTAAATTTGGTGGATGGCGCGCTTAAACAGAGGCGTTTTTATTTAGATGTTTATAGCACCGAGATAGATGGATACAAGGCTGCGATATACGACAAAGAGGTAAAAATTTGGTACCAAAGGATCGATGACGATACCGACCTTGCACGGCAGATCGCCCTTAAAGACGGGCAAATGGTTTTAAAATACGATTATGCTTTTGCAGCCAGGTTTTATTACGATACCATATCCGATTCCTATAAAATCACATATTTGAAATGGGGCGGCGGTACGCTGTCATATCATATGACAAAGATTGCCTAAATACGAATAACGAACCATATAATAGGCAGGTTATATTTTATATTTTACAATGCGATTAGATTTCGAATCGCTTTTTTTAAATCGATGCCGCAATCTCCGCAATCCACGCAGCAACGGCGTTGGGATTAGAGATCATAGACAAATGCCCGCTGTGGATTTTTCGCGTTTTTGCGCCAATCTGCTCGGCGAAGCGCTGCTGCACGGCAAACGGTAGGGCGTTGTCATTTTCGGTGAGCAGATAATAAGACGGTTTGTAGCACCACGCCGCCGCGCCGATTTTATCTGCAAATGCAGCAGCATTCATCGGCGTTTGTACGGCGGCAAGCACGCGACTTTGTTTTGCGGGTAGGTCATTTGCCATCACGTGAGCGAAAGCTTCAGCACTCAGGACGATTTCGCCGTTAGCATCGGGGCTTAGTCCTTCCATCGGCGCATTTTGGCGAGCGAGCGCGTCCGCTGCGGATTCTCTGCTATCTGGGACGATGGCAGATAGATACAGCAGCGCGGCGACATTTACATGTCTGCCCACATGCATAATTGGAACGCCTCCCCAAGAATGCCCTACTAATAGGGCTCTACCTCGCACAACCTATCTAGCTTGCGGTTAATGCTTTGAGCGTCGGCAGCAAGCGACGTGAGCGGATTTTGTACGGCGAGCGCATTTAAGCCCGCGGCTTGCAAGCGATGTATTACTTCGGTATAGCATGAGCCATCGGCGAATGCGCCGTGAACGAGGATGATATTTTTAATCATATTTTCTCCTTTAAAGCTAGATTTTTGATTATAGAACTCGGCGGGTAAGGCACAGCCCAAAATTGGAAAAGCAGCGTTCGCAGCGTTCGCAGCAGTTGCGGCAAGGAAGTGCCGCCGCGAAAAATTTTATTTAGGAACAAATACTCCTTTTTGGTTAAATAAAAATTTTAATCGGCGATGACGGCAAGTCGTTAGAAGCCTTCGAAATTAAGCGCAGAGCTTGCTAATTAATATTTAGACTATCGCTTAGCACGTCGTATTAAAAAGTGTCTTAGCTGCTTTGTTTCGCGTTATAAAAGGAGCACTAGCACCGGCTTTGCGCAGCTATCGGGAAAGCGCGGCTAAAGCGGCGAATTTAGAGAGCTAATTCTATTTTTTATTATAAAATTTAGCCCAAATTTAGGGCTAAATTTCATGCGCTTACTAATTTTTCTCGGCTAATTTTGTCTCTATAAATTTTAAAATTTCATCCGCGCTTACGCTCTGCCGCTTTAGGCCTGCGCGGGTGATAAACTCGACGCTTCCCTCCGCTAGGGCTTTTCCCGTGAGCACCGCGTACGGAAAGCCCATCAGCTCGAAGTCGTTCATCTTTACGCCGAAGCGCTCCGCGCGATCGTCCAGTAGCACGCGGATGCCGCGCTCGCGGCACTGCTCGTATAATTTTTCGGCAAATTCTACCGCCGCTGCGTCTTTGTGATTTGAAATGATGATCTCAAGCTCGAAAGGCGCCAGCTCGCGCGGCCACACGCAGCCTCTCTCGTCGTGACTGCTTTCGATCGCCACGGCGATAAGGCGGCTTGCGCCGATGCCGTAGCAGCCCATGTAAAACGCACGAGCTTTGCCGTTCGCATCCAAAAATCGCGCCCCCATCGGCTCTGAATAGCGCGTGCCGAGCTGAAAGATATGGCCCACCTCGATGCCTTTTGTGATGCCAAGCTCTCCGCCGCAGCACGGACAAGCGTCGCCTGCGCCCACGGCCGCGAGATCCGCAAAGCGCGATTCGTTAAAATTTATCACGCTAGCGCCCACGTAGTGGTAATCCGGCTCGTTTGCGCCCGCGATCATCTCGCGCGCTCCTTTTAGCTCGGCATCGATATAAAATTTCGCCCCTTCGCCGAGCCCGAAAGGTCCGCAAAAGCCCGCCGTAAAGCCAGCTCGCGCGATTTCATCTTCGCTAGCATCGACTAGCTCAAGCGCGCCGCAGGCATTTTGTGCCTTGGTCTCTTGCAGCTCGTCGCAGCCGCGGATAAAAAACGCTACGATCTCGCTGCGATCCTCGTATAGCGCTTTTTTGATCACCGCCTTGACGGTGTAGAATTTATCCACTTTGAAAAATTCCGCCACCGCGTCGATCGTTTTCATCGCGGGGGTTTTAAATTTCATCATGCCGTCGGTTTCGGGCGCGGCGACGTTCGTGGTTTTTGGCGCACGGCGCGCAGCCTCGATGTTTGCGGCATACTCGCAGCGCTTGCACACGACGATATCGTCCTCGCCGTTATCCGCCAGCACCATAAACTCCTTGCTGCCGCTGCCGCCGATCGCGCCGCTGTCCGCATCGACCGCGCGGAAATTTAACCCAAGTCGCGTAAAAATCCGCGAGTACGCCTGCCTCATCACCTCAAACTCGCGCTTCATATCCGCAGCGTCTGCGTGGAAGCTATAGGCGTCCTTCATCGTAAACTCGCGTCCGCGCAGAAGCCCGAAGCGAGGGCGCGCCTCGTCGCGGAATTTCGTATTGATCTGATAGATATTTAGCGGCAGCTGCTTGTAGCTCGTGATCTTATCCGCTACCATCAAAACCGCCGCCTCCTCGTTGGTTGGGCTTAGCACGAAGTCGTTATCCTTGCGGTCTTTGAAGCGCAACAGCTCCTTGCCGTATTTGGCGTAGCGGCCGCTTTTTTTCCACGCATCCGCGGACGTCACGACGCTAAAAGAGACCTCCTGCGCGCCCGCGGCGTCCATCTCCTGCCTGATGACGGCGCAGATCCGCTCCAGCACTATCTTTCCTAGCGGTAAAAAATTATAAAGCCCGCTGCCAAGCTGCTCGATAAATCCCGCGCGGATCAAAAGCGCGTGGCTAGGTAGTACCGCGTCTCTGGGAGCTTCTTTTAGGCTCGGAGCGAAAAGCTTGCTAAATTTCATTCTGTCTGTCCTTTTTCTCATTTTCTTGATTTAAAAATTTTTCGTAGTTTTCTTGCAGTTCAAAAATTTCGACCAGCGCGTTTACCGCGTTATCGGCATTATCTGCGTCGCCAAGGTTTTTTAAATTTACCGTCGGAGTGTGCAGAAACGCTTTAAAAACCTGATGGATCAGCTTGCGCGCCTCCTCTGCATCGCTGTGCTTTAGATAGCCCTTTTTAAGCGCCTTGGCTAGCTCTAGCTCGGCTACTTGTTTCGCGCTTTGACGCAAAGCCTTGATGATCGGCGTGGATGCCGCCGCTCTGAGCCATTTGAAAAATTCATTCGTGCATTTTGCTACGATCGAGTAAGCGATCTGCGCCTGCTCCTCGCGAAGCAGCAAATTTTTCTTTACGATCTCTTCTAGATCATCAACGCTATAAACTTCGACATCCTCGCTCTGGCTAAGCTCCACGTCGCGCGGCACGGCTATATCGAAAAAATATCGCTTAAAGCTTTTGGGCTCAAGCAAGCTATCGGTAATGATCGGCTCTTGCGAGCCCGTAGCGCTGAAAAATAGGCTATTTACGTTTAGGTATTTTTTGAGATTATCAAGACTATCGATTTTGATGCGGGATTGTGCCTGCGCGGAGGAATTCGCGAAGGCGGTGGAATTTTTATTGTCCTTGGGATTTTCGCCTGTTATGCGAGATTCATTGCCGTCTGTGAAAATCTTTTTATTAAAATTTACGCCGTCTTTGGAATTTTGTTTTTGCGCGGGATTTTCGCCCGCGAAATTCGCGACATTTCCGGAATTTAAGCCGTCTGATTTTTTTCCTGTGCCGGGATTTTCATCCGCGCAATTTTTCGCATCCAAGGAATTCTCGCCAAGTAGCGAGGCGGCTAGCCTCTGCGCACCGGCTAAATTTCGGTTCAAGATCGTGATATTAGCGCCGTTTGCGAGCAGGTGTTTGCACGCTAGCTCGCTCATCTCTCCCGCGCCCACTACCACGGCGTCCGCGCCCTGCAAGGAGCCCAGCCTATCCTTTGCCATCGCCACGGCGACGCTTGAGACCGAGATCGGATTTTTTGAAATTTCGGTTTGGTTGCGGATGCGCGCCGCGCACTTTAGCGCTTCATCTATTGCTCTTGCGATCTGCGCGCCGGCGCGAGCGTTTTGCATCGCGAATTTATAGGCGTCTTTGAGCTGGCCTACGATCTGAGTTTCGCCCACTACGAGGCTATCAAGAGAGGCTGCGACGGCGAAAAGGTGGTGTATCGCGCCGTAATCTTCGTAAATATCGGCACGCTCGGCTAGCTCGTCGTAGCTTACGCCGCTTACGCGCGAAAGTGCCAAAAGCACGAACTTTTGCGCTTCATCAAAGTCGCTTACGACGGTAAAAATTTCTACTCGGTTGCAGGTGCTAAGCACCAAACACTCCTCTATCGCGGAGTTTGAAGCCAAAAGGCGCAAAATTTCTTTCTTGCGCACATCGTTTGAAAACGAAAGTTTCTCGCGAACCGTGATATCCGTGTTTTTGTGGGTGAAGCTCACGCTCATATACGCCATCAAAACTCCCTATCTATCATATCTCGCACGATTTGCTCCAGCTTGTCGTTTTTAAATTCCGCCACGGCTTCGAGCGCCTTTTGCCCGTAGGCACGAGCTTCGTTTATACAGCGCTCGATAATGCCGTGCTCGCTAAGCTTCGCTTTGATCCATGAAATTTCGCTCTGGCAGAGCTGCTTTTTAAAAAATGATTTTAGCTTTTGCCGCTGCTCATCATCTAAATTTTCGTATAAATAGATGTAGGGCAGGGTGGTTTTGCCCTCCGCAAAATCACTAAGGCTCGGCTTACCCAGCGCTTCTGAGCTTTGCGTGACGTCTAAGATGTCGTCAATGATCTGAAAAGCAAGCCCAAGGTTTTTGCCGTATTCGCCGAATTTTACGCTCGCACTTGAAATTTCATTATGATCTTTCGCGGCTTTCGGATTCCTGTCCTCGTTTTTTGCGCCGTTAATATCTGAAATTTCGCCGCGATTTTCTGCGCCGCCGAATTTTAAAAACGCCCCGCAGCGCGCGACTTCTTCGATCAAAGCGGAGGTTTTTAGATAGATCATCTGCAGATATTTGCTCGCATCGTCGTTGAAATTGTTGCTTAAGCTAACATCCATCAGCTCGCCCACGGCTAGTTTCGTGACGGCGAGCGAAAGCGCGGCAGCGATGCGGCTTTCAAATTTAGAAAGCTCGAAGTATGCCTTGGAATAGAGTATGTCGCCCAACATCACGGCGTTTTTGGAGCCGTAGGTGGCGTTGATCGAGGGTTTGCCACGGCGCACCGAACTTTCGTCGATGACGTCGTCGTGCAGCAGGCTTGCGGCTTGAATGAGCTCGATGATTGCGCACAGACGCAGCGATTTTTCATCTTTTTGCGCGATGTTTAACAGCAGCTTGGAGCGTAGTTTTTTGCCGGGGCTTAGCCTGTCAAACATCTCGCTAGCGGGCTCATATCCGCAGTCTGCGATGAAGCTTTTCATAATTAAATCGATTTGATCTTGCATTATTCGTTATTGCTTAGGATATTTCCGCTCATTTGCAAAAATTTGTCGTTTAGCTCGTCTTGTAGATCCTGGTGTGCGATGAAGCTTTCGATCTCGCGCTCGCTAATTCCGCGCGCTTCGCAGAGCCGCTCACAGGCGATTAGGCGGATTAGAGCTTCTTCGATTTCGTTTTGCACCAAAGTAGGGCTTGCAGCGGATAAAATTTCAAAAAATTTCTCTCTTGGGCTGCCTTCAAAAATATCCATTTACCTTCCTTAAAATTTCGCGATTATAGCAAATGTAAAATTTAATTTAGGTTAGGGCGCGGCAAACTATAGGGGCTTTTAAACAGGAGCGATTACGCATATTTTGCGCTTGCGCGCAGTAAATTTTAAGCTTAAGCGCGGGATTTTGGGCTTTGAATCTCATAAATTTTAAAATTTTACTTGTTTGCGAGATAGGCAGAGCGAGCGGAATTTAAAAATTTAATCTTGGTCGCGTGGCGGATTAAACGCAAAGCTTTGCAGATAGGTGGAATTTTAAATTTACAGATAAGCGGCTTGATTTTTTGCGGAAATTTTAAAATTTTGTGGCGCGAGTGAAATTTTAGGTTTCGCTTGAGCGGATAAAATTCCGCTTTGTTTAAGCGGTAAAATTCTTGGATTTCGCGTAGGCGGAGAGGATTTTCGCTTTGCTTGTGCGGTAAAATCTTGATTTCTGAGCGGCGGATAAATTCTACTTATGCAAAATCTACTCGCGTGCATAACACAGATCAGGCTTTTTTAAATTTTAAAATTCCACCGCTTTGCGAGAATTTGAAATTTCATGGACGCGGTAGAATGCTAAAATCGCGTTTGGCATTAAATTTTAAGTCTGGCTTTCGAGGCAAATTTTAAATTAAGCCGCGAGAGGGCGTCTTTAAATTTTAAAATTCCGCTACCTTTTACAGATAGAATTTCATTTTTCACGTAGATAAAATCGCGCACCATAAAAGCTACTTTAAAATTTTAAATTCCATTCGCGCAGATGAAATTTCGGTTTCTCGTGCTGGCGGAATTTTTCGCGCAAGGATCACTTTTAAATTTTAATTTCGCTTGCGTTGCGCGTGAGGACGGAATTTACTCCGTTTTAATGGCCTAAGCGTGATTTTGCCATGCTGCAATACTACTTTAATTAGCTATGCCTCAAAAGCCAGGCTACTTTAAATTCCGCCGATGATTTCGCGCGCTTGCGCGATGCTTAGGGCATTGCGGCTTAGTTCGCTAGGCTCGCCAAACCCCCAGCATACCTGCAAATACTCAAGTTTTGCGCCTCTTAGATTTGCCAAATTTGCTTGAAAGCATCGCGCTGCCGCAGCTTGTGCGCTTTCCGTCGCTTCTGCTTTTACAGCAATTCTGGCGCCTTTAAAACTTAGCGTTGCCGCTCCGTCAGCACCTGTGTCGTTAGGGCGGAATTTTTCATCCGCGTTAAGATTTTCGCCGCAAGAGTTTAAGCCCTCACTAGCGCTGAAATTCTTTCTATTAGTGCCACGGCTGGCATTTAAGCTCTCGCCGTCATTGCCGTCTTGAAATTCTAAATTTTGTAAAAATTCCGCGCCGCGGAGTGCAGCTAGCTCATCTTTTTTGCTGTCGCCCAAAAAAATCGCGTTTTTGTGCGGCGAGCGCGATATTACGTGTAGCAGCATCGCAGGGTTGGGCTTTGAGGGCATCTGCTCGTCCGCGCCTACGACCAGATCAAATAGCCTGCGCACCCCCGTTTTTTCTAAGATCGCGCTTAGGGTGTAGGAAGGCGCATTGGAGGCGACTGCGAGGAAAAATCCTGCTTTTTTGCACGAGTGCAAAAGATCCTCGATACCCTCGTAAAGCACGGCAAAATCGCGGTAATTGCTTACGAATTCCTTCTCGAAAAAAGCAAGCTCTTCGGCGCTCGCTTCGGTTTTGCCGTAAAATTCTAAAAAGGCGTTTTTGCTTGGATCGTTGATGGTGTGGACGATGAAATTCTTTTGTAGCGGCGCTAGTCCGTAGAGCTCGCGGCGAGTGTTATTGACGCTGATTTCGATCGCGCGCGAGGAGTCGAGCAGCGTGCCATCCATATCAAAAATCACGGTTTTCATCTAATAATCCTTTAAAAAATCGATTTTGTGCTTGTCTTTTTTGTAACTCTTATTATTTTTGAGCTTTTGCAGAGCGTTTGCTTCATGCTGTAGCGCTGATCTAAACGCGGCATCGCTGATCTGTCCTGCCTCGCTAGCATCAAGGACGTTTTTAGCAAAGCTCTCAAGCGCCTTGGTGTAGGGACTATCGAGATTTGTAGCGGCCGCTTTAGATAAAATTTCATAGTTTTTAGCTATTCGCTTCGCAAAAAGCTCTGCGTCGAAATCCTCGCGCTTTAGCAGTGCTACGGCGGATTTTACGAAGCGTTCTAACGCGCGGATATATTTAACGCGCTCATCTTTTTCTTTGATTTGCATGATTTTTCCTTAATTAAAGCGCGCATTATAGCAAAATTCGAAATTTTGGCAAAATTACGCATATTGTAAAACTATATTTTAATAACATTTTTTCTATAAATCCCGTTATTATAGGCATTTTAAAACCATATAAAAATACTTGACTTTATTTTAAAATTTAGCTATTATTCGTCAAATTTTTTACAAAGGACGAAAATGCAAAAAGAAACCCTCGCAACTCATTTTGGTTACGACTCCGTCGCCGGCTACGGCACGATGGCTGTTCCCATTTATCAAAGCACCGCGTTTAACTTCGGTTCTAGCAAAAAGGCCGCCGATCGCTTCGCACTTCGCGATCTAGGACCGATTTATGGGCGTTTGACAAATCCTACTACTGATGTTTTTGAGGCGCGACTTGCGGCGCTGGAAAACGGCAAAGCCGCCATCGCGGTCTCTAGCGGGCAGGCGGCAATATTTTTTGCGGTGGCAAATTTAGCCGCAGCGGGCGAAAATATCATCATCGCCGAGAAAATTTACGGCGGCGCGACCACGCTTTTGGCGCACACGATCAAGCGTTTCGGTATCGAGGCTAGGGTTTTTGACTCTGAAACTGCGGATAATTTGGAAGGTTTAATCGACGATAAGACTAGAGCGATCTTTTTCGAGACACTTTCAAATCCTCAAATTTCAGTTGCAAATACCGCTAAAATCGCTACAATCGCAAATAAGCACGGCGTAGTAACGATTGCGGATAACACGATCCCAAGCCCTGCGCTTTACAATCCGCTTGATGACGGCGCCGATGTCGTAATCCACAGCGCTAGCAAATACATAAGTGGGCAAGGTCTTAGTATCGCTGGTGCGATCGTTTCGGGCAAAGGATTAAATTCCAAACTCAAGGGCAATCCGCGTTACGCACATTTCAACGAGCCCGATGAGAGCTACCACGGCTTAGTTTATGCGGATTTAGTAGATAATTTCGACATTTATACGCTTAGGATTCGTTTGTCCTTGCTTCGCGATATTGGTGCGACGCTATCGCCGTTTAACGCGTTTCAGCTCATCCAGGGGCTTGAAACACTGCCGCTTCGCATGCAAAAACACTCGCAAAACGCGCTAAAGATAGCAGAATTTTTGCAAAATCATCCGAAGGTAAAGCAGGTCAATTATCCGGGGCTTGCAAGCTCGCCGTTTAATGCCGCAATCAAAGCAAAATTTAAAAACGGCTATGCAAGCAGTTTGATGAGTTTCATCGTAGATAGCGAAGAAACAGCGCTAAAGGCGGTTAGTCAGGTTAAAATTTTCTCAGTCGTAGCAAATATCGGCGATACGAAGTCGATCATCACTCATCCTGCGAGCACGACGCATTCGCAGCTAAATGAGGAGCAGCTAAACCGCGCTGGCGTGCCTGCGAGTTTAATCCGCCTAAGCGTGGGTATAGAGGATGCGAACGATTTGATTTCCGATCTTAGTGAGGCACTGAAATAATGGCACTTTTAAGCACAAAGGGCGTTTATGGGCTGGCTGCGATTTTGCAGATCGCCAAAGCTAGCGAAGTAGCGCCGATAAGTATAAAAGAGATCGCCGAGCGTACGGGAGTTTCTAAGAATTATTTGGAGCAAATTCTAAATACCCTTAGAAACGAAAAGCTAGTGTGTAGCATCAAAGGTAAAAACGGCGGCTATCACCTAGCCAGAGATGCTAGCGAGATCACTTTCGGTGAAATTTTTACCGCTCTTGAAAAGGATCTGCGGATGACTAGCATTCAGATGAGTGATCCCGGACTGCGGGCGTTTTTTGAGAAATTCGACGTCAAGCTGGCGGAGATATTTAACGAGCCCCTAAGCAGCTACGAGGAGATGATGGCGCGAAGCGTCCAGTATTTAAATTTCAGCATTTAAAGGAAAAATATGAAAATAGCAAACGATGTTACGGAGCTCATTGGTAATACTCCGTTAGTCAGAATCAATACGTTTGGCAAAAATGCCCTCATCCTAGCCAAGGCGGAATTTTTAAATCCAAGCCACTCGGTCAAAGATCGCATCGCATGGCAGATCGTAAAAGACGCGCTAAGCTCGGGCAAAATCGATAAAAATAGCGTTTTGATAGAGCCTACCAGCGGAAACACGGGCGTGGGGCTTGCGATGATCGCGGCAAAGCTCGGTATGAAGCTCATCCTAACGATGCCAAGCTCGATGAGTATCGAGCGCCAAAAGCTCATCGCCGCATTCGGCGCCAAAATCGAGCTAACCGATCCAAAATTTGGAATGAAAGGCGCCGTGGATAGGGCAAATGAGCTGGCTGCAAACACTCCAAATAGCTTTATCCCGAGTCAGTTTGATAACCCAAGCAATCCAAAGGCGCATTTTCAAAGCACTGGACCTGAAATTTGGGAGCAAAGCGGCGGCAAGGTAGATATTTTAGTCGCTGGATTTGGTACCGGCGGCACGCTCAGCGGTACGGCGAAATTTTTAAAATCTAAAAATCCAAACCTCAAAGCCTACGGCGTGGAGCCTGCTAGCTCGCCGCTTCTTACGTGCGGCAGTGCGGGCGGGCATAAAATCCAGGGCATCGGCGCAAATTTTATTCCAGCTAATCTCGACAGGAGCGTCATAGACGGCTTTTTGAGCGTCGAAAATGACGATGCGTTCGCCGCGGCTAGACAGCTGGCGCAAAAAGAGGGCTTGCTCGTAGGTATCTCAAGCGGTGCGAATGTTTATGCTGCCGCGCAAATCGCCGCCAAGGCCGAAAACAGGGGCAAAGTGATCGTTACGATCCTCTGCGATACCGGCGAGAGGTATCTTTCTACTGAGCTTTTCAAATAGATGACGGTTCTGCGTGGGTGCGGCGTTAGCGCGGTGATCGGTATTGCGATGGATTGGTGCAAAAATTTTAAACGGGCGCGAGGCTCAGCATTTATATTTTTATGCGAGTGTCGAGATTTAGTCGTGAGAAAGTCTTAATGGGATGGCATAAGTTGGTACTTTAATTTTATGTGAATGTAAAGATCGTCGCGATGGGCTTTTAATGCGAGTACCGCGTGATGGAGTTTTAAGACTGGTGTCTCTGCCCGACGCGATAATTTTTGCGAGCTTAAAGATCGACATAGCGATTTTTAAATGAACGCAGGGGCTGTCGCGATGAATGCTCTCATGTGCACAGCAAACAAAGCGATTGCGGTGGCGAGCAGCTCTACAAAACACAGCGATTGCCGCGAAGACTACGCAGCGATCAGGCTAGGTTAGCTCTGCAGACTTGGCGATTATTGCGCGTGTTAGCATGCGGACAAGAGGGCTGGTGCAGCGGCCTTTTGCACGGGCGGTAGCGGTTTTGCAGTTTGTCGGTTCGGCTATCTCGCGCTTTAGCGGTTTGCCGCCTGCCGCGAGATAAAATTTGCCACAAAATAGGGCTAAATTTTAAAATTTCATCTTACGCGCCGAGCTGATTTTGGGCGCGCTATGTATGGCGGCGCGGGCGCGCAATACGCGAGGCATTAATTTTAAAACCGCTAGGCTCGCCAAATCTGCGCGATCCGTACGCCGCAAAATTTTATATCGTCAGCCCGCGCACGCGGCATAAAATTTTAAAATCATAATCTGAAATTTTAAAGCTCGCTCGTGCGGATAAAATTCCGAATTCGCGCCATGCTTAAATTTCAAAACTCCGCTGTAAATAAAATTTCAAAATTCCACCCTTTAAATTTAGCCGAATTTCAAAATTTAATCATAAAAACGCTATCATCGGGGCAAAATTTTTAAGGTTGTAAAATGAGTTTGAGCTTGAAATTTCGCCCCAAAAGCCTAGAGCAGATCGTGGGACAGGGCAAGATCGTAGCGGTTTTTAAAAAATTCGTCGCCGCAGGCAGCATCCCGCACAGCATATTTTTCGGCGCCGCAGGTAGCGGCAAAACGACGATGGCGCGCGTGATCGCAAGCGAGCTGAACTATGATTTTTACGAGCTTGACGCCACGAGCTTGAAGGTCGAGGATATCCGCAAAATTCTATCCTCGCACGCCGGTTCGCTCATCAAGCCGCTCATTTTCATCGACGAGATCCACCGCCTCAGCAAGACGCAGCAGGAGGTGCTGCTCATCCCGATGGAGAACTACGCCGCGATTATCATCGGCGCGACGACGGAAAATCCGCAGTTCGTGCTAAGCAGCGGCATCCGCTCGCGCTCGATGATCTTTGAGTTCGAACCGCTTAGCTACGAGGATTTGGAGGCGCTTCTGGCGCGAGTGCAGGGCGAGATCGGCTTTGAGATGGACGAGGAAGCGCGAAAATACCTGCTAAACTCCAGTAGCGGCGATGCGAGGAGTATGTTGAACCTGCTCGAATTTGCGCTTTTGGCAGACAGCGCCATTACGCTGGATACGCTTCGTACGCTGCGCGCAAATGCAGTAGCTGCGGGCGTTAGCAGCGACGACGTGCATTATGAGCTAGCAAGCGCGATGATAAAAAGCCTGCGCGGAAGCGACGCCGACGCCGCGCTGTATTACGTCGCGAGGCTGATAGATGCGGGCGAGAGCGCGGATTTCATCGCGCGCAGGATGGTGATCCTAGCTAGCGAGGACATCGGCAACGCCAATCCAAACGCCCTAAATATCGCTACTAGCACGCTAACTGCCGTCAGCAAGATCGGCTACCCCGAGGCTCGCATCATCTTGGGGCAATGCGCGGTCTATCTGGCGCACAGCCCCAAATCAAACGCCGCGTATTTGGGCATTAACGCCGCTTTGAAGTTCGTCCGCTCCGCTGCGCCGCTGCCCACGCCGCGCTATCTCATCAACTCCGACAAGCAGATAGCGGACTACAAATACCCGCACGACTTCGGCGGCTGGGTCGAGCAGGCCTATATGAGCGAGGCGGCGAAATTTTACGAAAGCAAGGGGATCGGTTTTGAAAAGACGCTGGATGAGTGGTTGGCGCGATTGCGCAAAGAAAAGATCGATATCAAGGAGTGAGAATGAACTTCAGCAGCGTCCTAAAACTAATGAAGCAGCGCTACGGCGCGGATGGCGAGTATCTGTGGGATGAATATCCGAATTTTGCGGTTTTTCGTCACGCAGGAGGGAAGCGCAAGTGGTTTGCGCTTTTGATGCGCGGGCTTGCAAACGAAAAGCTCGGTCGCGCACTTCCTGGCTCAAGCGACGTGATAAATTTAAAAGTTTCGCCCGATTTGGCGGCAATTTTGCGTGACGAAAAAGGAATTTTTGCAGCCTATCATATGAATAAAAAGCACTGGATCAGCGTCTGCCTTGATGCGGTGCCGCGCGAGCAGATCGAGGATCTAATCGAGCAGAGTAGGGAGCTTACGAGTTAGAATTTGCGCCTGGGTTAGGTTTAAATTTGCGTGCGAAAGAGGCTAAATTTGAACCGAGAGCGTAGATTTTAGCGGCTCGCGAGGCTTAAATTTAAAATATTTGCAAGGAGCGTGGATGAATGAGCAAAATTTGAAGTATATCGCAAATTTAAAAGCGCAGGACGTGCCGTGGAGTAGGCTCACGACAGCTTACGGCAGGGCGAGCGAATTCCCCGAAATTTTTAAGAAACTCGCGCTGACAATCGAGGCTTGTGATGCGGCGCGCAGTTCGGGCGGCGAGCAAAATTTAAAAAGTGAACCTGGCGCAGGGCAAAATTTAAAAAGCAAGCCCGGTTGCGGGCAAAATTCTACGGATGCGGCAAGATGCGGCGCAGCGCAAAATTCCATAAATTTAGCGCAAACGAGCGAGTCCAAATTTCAAAAGGCGGATAACGAGGCTGCGAAATTTAAAGCGGGCGGAGAGACGGAGCTTAAAGCGGGCACGGCGAAGTGCGGCGAGGCGGAATTTAAGAATGCGGATAGCGCGGCGATAAAATTTAAAGTGAGCCAGGCGAGTAAATTTAAAACGAGCGCGGCGGATAAGAGCTCTGATGCGAGCAAGCGGGAGAAATTTGACGCCAAGGACCTTCAGGACGCGCTTAGTAAGATTTTTAATGAGATAGAGCATCAAAGTACGCTTTGGCACGTAACCCCTTTTGCGCTGCTGTTTTTAGCGCGTATCTTTATGCGGGCGCGGGCGGCTACGGGCAAAAACGCGAATAAAAATAATCAAAACGCCGTTGCGGAGATAAACGAAAAAAACGAAAACGGCGAAAACGAAGCGGCAGGCTTTATTACGGCTCGGCAGGTTTTTTGCGTTTATGATTGAGATTTGCGATGATGCCGACAAGATCTCGCACGCAGCGCCGCTGGCGAACTTTTCGGATATGCTTGCGGAAAAATATCTGTGGCCGCAGAGCGATGAGAATGACGAGGAGCGCTGGGAGGAGTACTTTTACGACGATGAGCTATTTTACAGCCTCTATTTTTATTCGTGGGCGGTTTTGGACGCGACGGGAGTGGACTTTGCGCAGTTTAAGCCTGGGACGGGTGGCGTTTAAGGCTGCCGCTCAGGCTTTGGGTGTATGTCTGTTGTTTTATCATGATAAATACTCTAACATCAAAGTGGCTAGGTTTTTAGTGCGCGGGAAAATAAAAAGATTAATCGCATCATCAGAATATTTGATCTTTTGACGCTCACCATGGGTTTTTTGAGTCACTTTACTAAGATGTTTCACGATCAAATTAAATAGTTAAAAAATAAAATTTTTTGCTTTAAAAGTCGCTTTATTTTAGAGGTAATTTCTGACTAGTTCACGTTTAAAAACGAGCTTTAACGCGCGCTTTGAACCGTAGATGTTAGTTAACACAGGGTAAATTTACGCCTCGTTTTTTGCGGATCGGATTTGTAAAAAGTAGCGCCTGCGAATCCTCGCTCTTGACCTCGACATAGCTGGTGTGCGCGATCTATAGGTTGACATCTACAGATCAACTATTATGCGCAAAAACCCGTTATTTTTTAAAATTTCAATATAGTTTACTTTCTCCATCTAATATGACCATTCATATTATGTTTTTCATAAACATTCAAAATTTCTTCTATAAATTTTACCAAAGCTGTTTCATTTTCAGCCTTTGCGGTTTCCAGCATTTGAATAAACATTTTTTTACCAGTTTCTGTTTGTTTTAAATTCTTCTTCAAAAAATTGTGTTTTGCACACAAAGTTTGTCCATTTTCAAACGTAGCCTTACCACCAAGCTCTTTTGGTTTTATATGATCTACATGAAGCTCTACTCCGTCTTTTTGGCCCATACCGCAAATTACACACTTATATTCATCTCGCTCTAAAATTTTCTTTTTTAATTCAGGGGAAAAATCTTCCAAATCGTTTCTTAAATTAAAATTTGGCTCAAACCTATATACTCCTTTTGATACCTTAATAAGATACCCTTTTTGGTGAAGCGTACGTATTCCACGATCCGGATCTCTAAAAACTTTTCCTGTTCTTTTAAGCCACTCATTAGTTAGCCAATCTACAGCTTCAGGATGAGGGATATCCCTATTTGCATTTAATTTAAAAAACTCTAAAATTAAGTCTAATTGAGAATTCATACTAATCCTTTTTCTTTATTTATAGTCTCTAAAAAGCGTTTTTTTGCTAAATCACAATAACTTTGATCTATGTCTATACCGATAAAATTTCTATTATTTAAAAAGGCTTCTATCATTGTAGTTCCGCTGCCACAAAATGGATCTAAAACAGTATCTCCAATATATGAAAAAAGTTTTATTCCGCGTTTTGGCAATTCTCTTGGAAATGGCGCAGGATGACCTATTCTTTTTTTACTTTCACCGTTAAAATTCCAAAGTCCGTTCGTCCAATTCATGAATTCTTCTTTGTTAATATCTGAAATTTTGCTCCCGTATGTTTTCTTCCAACTTTTTTTATAAAAGACAATGATTAGCTCAACCGGCGCTATAACATAAGGAGCAGACGCAGAAAGCCATGAACCCCAAGCAGTCCGACGTGAAATATTTCCTTCGTTCCAAATAATAGTACTATGATAATTCCATCCTATTTTCTTTGCTATTGTAGTTAAATCTGCACCAACGCTTTGTTGCCCACCCTTATTTTTATCAAGTGGAACATTTAATAAAAATCTACATTCATCTTTAGCCCAAAAATATACATTTTTTATCCACATTTCATTAAATTTAAGATAGTTTTGATATTCTCCTGCATCTTTTGTGGAGTTATATTCTATACCCACATTGTAAGGAGGCGAAGTGATTATCAAGTCCACACTGTTAGCATCTAATATTTTTTTATTAAGCACATTGGTATTTAGCAATTTTACATTTTCAAAATCAAAAAAAACCATCAGACAAACTCGTTCATTATCTCTTCGGCGCGCGCAAGAAGCTGCTTTGCGCCTTTTTCGATAAAAACGCGCGCGAGCTCTACGCCTACGCTTTGGTATTGAGATTTTTGCGCGACGATGCTTTGACGGATACTCTCGCTGCCGTCGGGTAGGCCCACGATCGCGCTGATGTGGATATTTTCGCCGTCAAGGCGCGCGTTGATGCCGATCGGTACCTGGCAGCCGCCCTCTAAAACCCTAACGAAATCCCGCTCCACGGTCGTTTCGATAATCGCGCGCTCATCTTTTAAAAATTCTATTGCGCGCAGGATTTGCGGCTCGTCCACCGCCTCGATGCCAAGCGCTCCTTGACCCATCGCAGGGATCATCTGCGAGACCTCAAAGGGCGCTACGTGCTTTATCTCGGCGCGTAAATTTAATCGGTTGATACCCGCCATCGCCAAGATGACCGCGTCGAATTCCCCGTCTTTGAGCTTTCGTAGGCGGGTCTGGACATTGCCGCGCAAGGAGATTATTTCTAAATCAGGCCGCATGCTAAGCAGCTGCATCTTGCGGCGAAGGCTTGTGGTTCCGACTTTTGCGCCGCGAGGTAGCTCGCCGAATTTAGAGTATTTTTCGCTGATCATCGCATCGCGCGCGTCCTCGCGAGCACAGATCGCTGCTAGCACGAGCCCCTGCGGAAACTCCACGGGCACGTCTTTTAGGCTATGCACGGCGATATGTGCTTCGCCGCGAAGCATGCTCTCCTCAAGCTCCTTCGTAAAAAGTCCCTTGCCACCGATCTTTGCAAGCGGCGTGTCTAAAATTTTATCGCCTTTGGTTTTCATGCTTTTTAGCTGCGCTTGGATGCCGCGGGCGTTAAGTAGCGATGCGATGTGCTCGCTCTGCCACAGCGCAAGCACGCTGCCGCGCGTAGCGATGATCAAATTTTTCATTTTTCCTCTCCTATGCTTTTTCGAATCTCGATTTCGTTCTCTTCGATCACCTCTACGTCGATTACGTCGTCGCTTGCGCGGTGGCGTCGCCAGAATTTTCGCTCTCTTTTTTCGGAATTTTCGCTGCTAGCGTTAAATTTAGGCACGTCGCTGGTGACGCAGTAAAACGACGCAGTGATTACGCAAACGCCCAAAATATCGCCGAAAATGCCAGGTGCGATGAGAAAAACGCCGCCTACGACGAAGCCCACGCCGCTTAAAATTTCTTTAGGCGAGATTTTCATTAGATTAAAAAAGCCCATCCACGAGCGGTTTGCCACGACGTAACCGCCCAAAATCGCGCTTATGACGATCTCCACCGCATACGCCGCAAATCCGTTTGCGCTTACGAAATAATAGGTCGTAAATGCCTCAATTATCAGATATGGAACGATCAAAAGCCTAAACATATTTTTCCTTGAATTATCGCTTTAAATCGCGCCTCTTTAAAGACGCTAAAATTTAATCGCGGATTTTAGCAAATTCCGTCTGAATTTTTAATGTATCGCAAGAGTCCCTCGCAGCCGCGCTTGATATCTGCGTAGCAGCGCTCAAAATCGCGCGTGTAGTAGGGATCGGCGATTTGTAGGCATTCGGAGGCGGTTAAATTTGAACCGGCGTCTTTTAAATTTAAGCCGGTTTGCTTTGCTGAGCCTTTGAAATTTCGCGCATCGCAGTCTGTAAAATTTTTCCCTGCAAATTCCAAAAGAAATTTTACTTTAGCCATATCCTTGCCGCGAAAAATTTGCCCCAGCGAGCGCATATTTTCATCATCCATGCAAAGTATGAGATCGTAGCGCTCGTAGTTTGCGGGCGTGATCTGCACGGCGCGATGCGCTACGAGCGGTACCTTTTGCTCTTTTAGCACGCGCTGCGTTTCGTAGTAGGGCGGCGAGCCGATCTCGTCGGCGTGCGTCGCCGCAGAATCCAAGCTCACGCGCGCATCTAGACCGCTTTGATTAATGAAATTTTGCATCACGGACTGCGCCATCGGCGAGCGGCAGATATTGCCGTGACAGACGAAAAGTAGCCTCACGCACGCCTACTGTGTGATGATGTCGTAATTTTTCGGAATTGCGGGCTTGAAGATCGCATCGTTTACCGGCGCGTTTTTGCGGACGTTGCTTAGATTAATGACTACTTTATTATCCATTTTGTCGGTGTAGCTGATCTTACTCGGCAGATCGCCCTTCATCTCGATGAGATATTTCACGTCGTCGAAGCTCGCCTCATAAACGCCCTTTTTATTGGGTTTTGCGTTCGCTAGGATTGCCGTTAAATTCGGCGTTTCTTTGATATTTGTGATGATAGCCTGCTCGAGTTCGGGCTCGATTACTACGACCTTTGTGAAGCTAAAAAATATATTTTTTATCGTAGGGGTCTTGTAATGCCACACGGCATGCTCTTTTGTGGCGCTAAAATCGCCGCCGTAGCTGATTTTCGCATCGTCGCTCTGCACGGTTTGCGAGAAATTTGCGCTCAGAGTGTTGAATTCTATCCCACCTGCAAACGCAAAAATGCAGCTCGCCGCTAAAGAAATAAGAGTTTTTTTCATAAATTTTGCCTTTATTTTTGAAAATTTGCGCGTATTATAGCCGTTTTTCTAGGATTTAATTAAATAGAAACTAAAAATATGTTAATATGCGCGGTTAAAATTTTAAAACTAAGGTTTGAGATGTTTAAAAAGGTCATCCACGGGATTTTCGGTACTAAAAACGATAGGATCGTCAAACAATACGCCAAGCGCGCAGCGCAGATCAGTGCGCTTGAAGAAAACTACGCGGCGATGGACGATGCGGCGCTTAAGGCGGAATTTGAAGCGTTAAGAGCGCAAGTTCGCGCGGGCGAAAAGAGCACGGATGACGTGCTTAACGAAGTATTTGCTATCGTGCGAGAGGCGGGCAAAAGAGTGCTAAATATGCGCCACTTCGACGTTCAGCTGATAGGCGGTTTGGTGCTAAACGACGGCGCGATCGCAGAGATGAAAACGGGCGAAGGAAAGACCCTCGTAGCGACTTTGGCAGTAGTGCTAAATGCGATGGAGGGCAAGGGCGTTCACGTCGTGACCGTAAACGACTATCTAGCTAAGCGCGATGCCGCGCAAATGGGCGAGCTATATGAATTTTTAGGGCTCAGTACCGGCGTGATCGTAGGCGGTGAATACGATGATGCCAAGCGCAAGGCTGCATACGCGTGCGACATCACCTACGGCACAAACAACGAGTTCGGCTTTGACTACCTGCGCGATAATATGAAATTTAGCGCCGAGGACAAGGTGCAGCGCGGGCATCATTTCGTAATCGTCGACGAGGTCGATAGCATCCTAATTGATGAAGCACGAACACCACTTATCATCTCAGGTCCTACGAATCGCACTCTAGATGGCTACATCAAGGCAAACGAAGTAGCTCGCCAAATGATCCGCGGCGAGGCGCCTGCAGATCCAAAAGGCAAGGCGACGGGTGATTTTACCGTAGATGAGAAAAATCGCGCCGTTTTGATTACAGAGGCAGGAATTTCAAAAGCCGAGAAGCTTTTCGGCGTAGATAATCTTTATAGTCTCGAAAACGCCGTGCTTAGCCACTACCTTGATCAAGCACTTAAAGCAAATTATCTTTTTGAAAAGGACGTGCATTACGTCGTGCGCGACGGACAGGTCGTAATCGTGGATGAATTTACGGGTCGTCTTAGCGAGGGGCGCAGATTCAGTGAAGGCTTGCACCAAGCTCTTGAAGCTAAAGAGGGCGTGCAAATCCAAGAGGAGAGCCAAACTCTTGCCGATATTACATTTCAAAACTACTTCCGTCTTTACGAAAAACTCGCCGGTATGACGGGTACGGCACAGACGGAAGCAACGGAATTTTCTCAAATTTACAAACTCGAAGTAGTCTCGATCCCTACAAATGTGCCGGTCATCAGAAAGGATCAAAACGATCTTATCTACAAAACCGAGCGCGAGAAATTTGACGCCGTCATTGGTGAGATCAAGCGGCTAAATTCCAAAGGCCAGCCCGTGCTCGTGGGCACCGCGTCGATCGAAAAGAGCGAGAAGTTGCATGAACTTTTGGTTAAAGAAAACATCGCGCACTCCGTGCTAAACGCCAAAAATCACGAGCGTGAAGCGCAGATCATCAAAGACGCAGGCGTAAAGGGCGCGGTGACGATCGCTACGAATATGGCGGGACGTGGCGTGGATATCCGTATAGACGATGAAGTGCGTGCTTTGGGCGGGCTGTATATTTTAGGTACCGAGCGCCACGAAAGCCGCCGCATTGATAACCAGCTACGCGGACGAAGCGGGCGCCAAGGTGATCCGGGCGAGAGTAGGTTTTTCTTAAGCTTGGAGGATAATCTGCTTAGAATTTTTGGCAGCGACAAGATCAAAAATATCATGGATCGCTTGGGTTTAAAAGACGGCGAACATATCGAATCAGGCATGGTTTCGCGCGCAGTAGAGAACGCGCAGAAAAAGGTCGAGAGCTTGCACTTTGAAGCGCGTAAAAATATCCTAGAATACGACGACGTCGCAAACGAGCAGCGCAAGACGATCTATAAATATCGCAACGAGCTTTTGGATCCCGACTACGATCTGAAAGATAAAATCATCCAAAACCGCGAGGAGTACATCTCTAGCGTGCTTGAGGAGCTTGAAATTTTCGACGGCGTAAATATCAAAGAGGTCGATAAATTCCCGATCGTCGCTAAAATCGCTCAAGAAACAGGGGAGGTGCTCGAAAACAGCGAGCTTGAGAAGGTCGATGATTTCAAAGAGCTGAAAGAAAAGATCATCGGCGCGCTTGCCGTTTCGTATGAAAACAAGATGGCGCCGATCGATCCGCAGCAGCGCAAAAGTATAGAAAAGATGCTTTATCTGCAGATCGTCGATCGCGACTGGCGGGAGCATCTGTATCAGATGGATATCCTAAAAGCGGGCATCGGACTTCGCGGCTACAACCACAAAGACCCGCTTACGGAGTATAAAAAGGAGAGCTACAATCTTTTTATGGAGCTTGTAATGCGCCTCAAATCCGATAGCATCCGCTTACTGCATTCGATCCAGTTCAAATCTAGGGAGGAGATAGAAGCCGAGCAGCGTGCGATGCAGGAGCGCATGGAGAGCTCAAACGCCAAAGAACTCGCCGCCGCAAGCACGAATGAAGCGCAGCTAAAGGGCCCCGATGAGTTTGGCGACAAAAAGCCTAAGCGAAACGATCCTTGCCCTTGCGGCAGCGGCAAAAAATACAAAGACTGCCACGGCAAGGGCGGCCCGAAAAAAGGCGGCTTTGCAAGGTAGGCGCGGCGATCGATCGTAAGTATCGTGCGATCAGCGATCTTGGTTGCGAGCATTGCGCGATCGGCGCTTTTCAATCTTGCTTTTGTATTTAGCGGATCGGTCGAGGGCGGAAAGCATCATAAAATTTTAAAGGGGAGTTTGATCGCGAGGCGGCGTGGACAGAAATTTTAAAAGAGCTTGTTCGCGAGGCGGCACGAACGGTGCGCAAAGCTGCGCGATGGGGCGGAATTTTGGTTTTAAAATTTCAAAGTGCGCTTGATGTCTTTGGCTACTTGTTTTCTCGGCGCCGTTTCGGTGCACCGTGCGGTAAAACGCAAGCCAATCAGTGCGTGATACTTAAATTTAGTGCGCGGCTAGGACACTGCGCGCATTTAAAATTTTAAATTTATGCGATTACGGGCGAGCTTGCAAGCAAAGCTCGCCTTTAAATTTTAAGAATTTTAAAATTCTAAAAGATTTGAAATTTCTAAAATTTTAAAATTTTGAGGTGTTTGAAATTTTAAAATTTAGAATTTGAGTTTAAAATTCTGAAGTCTTGGCAAGACGATCTGTTTGATTTGCCGCATCCGACATCTCTTATCTCTTGGGGGTAAATTTATTACGTATAAAAATAGATTGCAGCGCGATTTTAAATTTTTTAAAGCTCGCTGGGGTTTGAAAACCGGCTGCCAATAAAGCAAAGTGCAAGAAGCAATAGAGTAGAATTCTATCCCGTTGGGAGTTAAAGCTCATTTTCCACTATCTTTAAATTTAACTTTAATTTTGTCCCGTTGGGATTTGAAACATTTCAAGAGTGTTTAAGATTATAGTTCACACCTAGGTAAAATTCTATTTAGTTAAAACTTAGTATCCCAAGGCGTGGAGCCTGTTTTTGGAATTTTAAAATTCTAGAATACTTAAAATTTCACATATAATTTAGCGTTAAATTTTATGTGAAATTTTACAAGGATGGCTTTTTGGTAAAGTATTTATTATTCAAATATCTCAGATTCGACCGCTCTCAGCCCTTCATTACGCTTTCGGCGCTGCTTGCGTTCTTGGGCGTCGGCGTGGGGCTTACGGTGCTGATCGTCGCGATGGCGATAATGAACGGTTTCGATAAGGAATTTGAGCGCAAGCTCTTTACGATGAACTACCCGATCACGATCCACAGTCATTTTCGCGGCGGTATTTCAAAAGACGACGTGGAGGAGCTGCGGGCGGACTTCCCCGATCTGATCTTTAGCCCCTACATCAGCTCTCAAGTCATTGCTAAAAGCGGCGAGAAGCTCGAGGGCGGGCTGATTTTCGGCGTAAATTTAAACGATGAAAAGCGCATCAACTCCGTCGTCGCAGCAGGCGCCAAAGACGCCAATCTAACGGACTACGGCATCATGATAGGGCGCGGGATCAAGGACGAGTTTATGTTGGACGAGGACAGCAAAATCACGATGATCTTTACGAAGAGCGATCCGGGCGGCTTTGCGCTGATCCCTAAGATGAAGCGCTTTGATGTGCGCGCGGATTTTAGCTCGGGGCTGATCGCCTACGACAAGGCGTATTCCTACGCGGACGCAAACGATCTAGCCAAAATTTTAGGCTACGACGAGGGGACTTTCGACGGTGTGCATGTTTTTTCAAACGATCCGTTTAAAGACCTGGAGCGCATCAAAAAAAGCCTCCCCGGCGGTGCTAGCGCCGTGGGCTGGTGGCAGCAAAACGGCAATTTTTTCAGCGCCCTTGCGCTTGAAAAGCGCGCGCTTTTCATCGTGCTGATGCTGATAATCCTGGTCGCGAGCCTAAATATCGTAAGCTCGCTTCTGATGACCGTGATGAACCGTCGCCAAGAGATCGCGCTTTTACTTAGCTTGGGAGCCAGCAAAAAGGAGGTTAAAAGAACCTTTTTTGCGCTCGGAGCCACGATCGGCGGCGGCGGCATCATATTCGGGCTGATTTTGGGCTTATTCGGAGTGTGGCTACTCGGAAGCTTCGACATCGTAAATCTGCCGGCCGACGTTTACGGAAGCTCGAAGCTGCCGATGGAGCTTTCGCTAGGCGATTTGGCGATGATTTTAATCGGCGCGGTGCTTATCGTAGCGCTTTCGTCATGGTACCCGGCCAAAAAAGCCACGCAGATCGACGTGCTGCAAACACTGCGCAACGAGTAAATTTAAACGCGGCGCTTTAAAATTCGGCGAAATTTTAAAATTCCAAAGCGGCGCGGTTGTATTTAGCAGTGTATTTGGCGCGGCATTTCGGCATGCAATACAGAAGCTACGCGATCTTGCACAGCGCGTATCGCGTAAAATTGCACTAAATATGATTTGGGTCGCCAGAATTTTGATTTTTTCGCGAGATTCTAACTTGCGCGAAGCCTAAATTTTGACGAAATTTGTGTTGTTAGAATTCGCCAAAAATTTTAAATTTCAAAGGGGATAAAATTTTTATGAGTGCTTTGAAAAATTTTATGAAATTTTGCAACCAATCAAAGATGAAATCGTAAAAATTTTGAAAGGAGCTATGGTGCAAAAGATCGTTTTATTTCTGTGTGCGGCGCTGTTTCTATGTGGCTGCTCTAGGAGCGGACCGCAAGATGTCCCAAAGCCAGAGCAAAATAAGGCACCGAGCCACCATTATACAGGCTACTATTACGCATAATGCGTATATTGCGCAACGGGCGCGATACGGATCGTTTAACGGCGAGCAAATAACAAGGTCGTAGCTCTTGCTCAAACAAGGCTTCATTCCGCAATGCAAGCCTTAGCAGCGTTGCAGCCTGAATATAGCGGCGCCAAGGCGTTTGTCCGTCTATAATAACGATAAAATTTAGGCTTATTTAAATAGGCTTAAATTTAGGACGAAATTCTTTTTAAAATTCTTTCAAATTCCCATAAAATCCCGCTGAATAAATCTAAATTTTATAAATTTTAGGGTAACATTTGCCTTATTTTTCAAAAAGGCTTTAAATGACTTTAATCGACGGCAAAAGCATAAGCGCGAAGGTAAAAGATGAGATCAAATCGGCCGCTTCGGATCTTGCCGCAAAGGGCGTAAAGCCCGCGCTGGCGGTGATTTTAGTAGGCGATGATGCGGCGAGCAAGACCTATGTCGCGAGCAAGGAGAAAGCCTGCGCCGC
Source organism: uncultured Campylobacter sp. (assembly GCA_963530195.1). Classification (GTDB taxonomy): domain Bacteria; phylum Campylobacterota; class Campylobacteria; order Campylobacterales; family Campylobacteraceae; genus Campylobacter_B. The sequence goes on along the minus strand of CAUSCW010000002.1, from coordinate 52,160 downwards.
CTGTGGGATCCGATCCGTAGCGCACCGCTTGAGCTCCGACGTGGGCGAGGCGGCGCTTTTAGAACTGATAGAAAATTTAAACGAGGACGAAAGCATCGACGGCATCTTGGTGCAGCTGCCGCTTCCAAAACATATCGATACGAATAAAATTTTAGAAAAAATAAGCCCGCAAAAGGACGTGGACGGATTTAGCGCAATAAACGTAGGCAAGCTTACTAGCGGGCTTGCGGACGGTTTTGTGCCTTGCACTCCGCTTGGCGTGATGCGCCTGCTTGAGGAATACGGCGTGCAGATTGCGGGCAAAAACGCCGTCGTGCTAGGCCGCAGCAATATCGTCGGAAAGCCGATGGCAAGCCTGCTTCTAAATGCCGACGCCACCGTCACGATCGCTCATAGTAAAACGAAAAACCTAAAGCAGCTTTGCGCAGATGCCGATATTTTGGTAGCGGCGGTCGGTAGGACACACTTTGTGGGTGCCGATATGGTAAAACAAGGCGCGGTGGTAATCGACGTGGGGATCAATCGCGGCGAGGACGGCAAGCTAAGAGGCGACGTCGATTTTGACGCGGTCGCGCCGAAATGCTCGCTTATCACGCCCGTACCTGGAGGCGTGGGGCCGATGACGATTGCAATGCTTTTGAGTAACACGATAAAATCGGCGAAAAATCGCTTAAGACAAAGAGCCTAAATGAAAATACTAAGCAAAATTTATCACTTTTTATCAAGTTGGACGGGGACGGTCATCGTCGTTTTATTCGTCATTCTTTTTGTGGCGCAGGCCTTCGTGATCCCCAGCGGATCGATGCGCACTACGCTTTTGGAGGGCGATTTTTTATTCGTTAAAAAATTTAGCTACGGCATCCCGACTCCGCATATTCCCTTTGTAGAGTGGCAGGTGGCTCCTGATGGCGACGGCGACGGGCATATCATCCGCGGCGAGGGTCCGAAACGCGGCGACATCGTGGTTTTCCGCTACCCGCTTAATGAAAAAATGCACTTTGTAAAGCGAAATTTTGCCGTAGGCGGTGACGAGGTGATATTTGATCTGAATAATTTCTACCTTCGTCCGCATGAAGGCGACGAGTTCATTGCCGCAAACTATGATGCTCGCGACATTGTGATTTTGGGTGGCGAAAAATATGTTAAAGAGCCGTATAAATTTAAGGGCATTCACTACGACCCTAATGCTAGAAACTCAATGCTAACAAATGTCAAAATCGCACTTGAGAAGGGTGAATTTTCTATGAAGCCCATTAGTTTAAGTGAAATTCCTCATAGCTTCGAAGCTGCGGGGATAAGCTTCAATGCCTTTTACATCAAAGTGCCGCAGGATGAGTATTTTATGATAGGCGATAATCGAAATAATTCCGCCGATAGCCGCTTCTGGGGTCCGGTACCTTATCGTCTGATCGTCGGCAAGCCATGGTTTACCTATTTTAGTATTGACGCCGATCGCAAGATCCGCTGGGAGCGAATCGGGCGTTTCGTCGATACCTTGCAAAACGATGAGAGCCTAATCTATGAGCAAAAATAAGGAGCGGCAGTGCAAATAAATAAAATTTTCATAGCGAGCGATCATGCGGGCTTTCATGCCAGAGAGCAAGCCAAAAAAGCGCTCGCCGCTTTAGGTTACGAAGCGGTTGACCTTGGCACGCATAGTGCCGAAGCGAGCGTGGACTATCCCGATTTTGCGGACACGTTGGCGGATAAAATTTTAGCCGAGTGCGAAGCTTGCGCGCGAAGTGAAAATTTTAAAGAAAACGACGGCATAAATTCCGCTGCAGCCACGGAAAATTCTGAAGCGGGCGGCAGTGAAAATTTCGGCGCAAGTATAAACGGCTGCGGAAATTTTAGCACTACCGCGCAGCACGGCGAGAAAGATAAAAATTTTAACGCCGTCAAGAGCGGTGACGGCAAGAATTTTGATGCGGACGCAAATACGACTGCCTGCGCAAGCATAGCTGCCGCAAACGCGAGCAAAGATAAAATTTTAAATTCTACCAGTTACGGCATTTACGGCGTTTTGATTTGCGGTACGGGCATCGGTATCAGCATCGCCGCAAACCGCCACGCTCACATCCGCTGTGCGCTATGTCATGACGCAACGAGCGCTAGACTAGCTAGAGAGCACAACGACGCCAACGTCCTAGCCTTCGGCGAGCGATTAATGGGCGCGCTGGTGATTGAAGATATGATTAGGGCATTTTTTAGTACCGATTTTGCGGGCGGTAGGCACATTAAGCGCGTCGCAAAGCTAGGTGCTTGCGGTAGTGCGAATTGCGCGCATGGATTTGATGGGGAGAATTTCATGCAGAACTCCGCTCAAAATTTTACGGAACAAAGCTATGGCGCTAATTTAAATGGGCGGAATTCCAAATTAAGCTTCGGTGGTAAAAATCCTTCCGACAAAAATCCCATCGGCACGAATTTCACGCCAAATTTTGCGCGGAGCTTTAACGATAAAAATTCCTTATTTACCGACGAGAATTCCTTGATAGGCTTTTGCGGTGCACGTCATATAAATTTAGATTCGACGCACGCAAAGATAATCTTTAATGAGAAAAATCCGCTAGATAAAAATTCCACTAGCACAAATTCTACGTTAAATTTTACGCGCGCGAGCGTTTGCAAGAAAAATTTCGCTCAAAAAGCTAGCCGCAAAGATTTTGTCGGTTTGAACCCAGCAATTATAAATTTCAAGGCTACAAATTCCATTTACATGAGCGTTAAGCCAAAAAGCGTAAATTGCGCTAGTACGGGTTTAACAGATGCGAATTCTGCTATTACGAGCGTAAATTTAAAGGAAGCAAATCTTTCTAGTGCGTATTTTAGGAGCATAAATTCTGCCTATTTTAGCGCAACACTCGCTACCATGCGCCGCTTTGCAAATTCAAATGAAGGAGGCAAGCAATGAGCGTAGCATTAGGCGTTTTAGCACTACTTTTTGCGGTGCTACTTATTCTATCGATCCGAAAAAATTCTAAAATTTACGCCTTACTTCGCAAGAGCGAAGAAAGAATTTCAAAGCTTAAAAGCGATAACGAAAAGCTCAAAACTGCCCTTCGCTTCGGCATTGAGGCCCTGCAAAATGAGGAGAGCGAAAACTGCAGCTTAAAAATCCAAAACGCAAGATTGAAAAGAGGTAAGCTATGAAAAGTCTAAGCAACGAGCAAAAAAGCTATTTATTTCGCTCGATCCGCACCGTGCGCGACTTCCCAAAGCCCGGTATTTTGTTTTACGATATCACGACGCTCGTAGGCGATCGCGAGGCGTTTAATTTCCTGCTTGATCATCTAGCCGAGCGCTACGCCGATTACGGACTTGATTACATAGTAGGCATAGAAAGTCGCGGATTTATTTTTGCAGCGGCACTTGCTGCGAGGTTGAGGGTTGCTTTTGTGCCGATTAGAAAGCCAAAGAAGCTTCCTTATATCACGATTTCGCAAAAATACAGCCTTGAATACGGCTTCGATCAGGTCGAGATGCATGTGGATGCATTCTCCGGCGTGCAAGATGCCAAGGTGCTGCTAATCGACGATCTTATCGCCACCGGAGGCACCGCACGAGCGGCATTAGATCTCATCGCGCAGACGCAGGCTAAGTGCGTCGAAGCCTGCTTTTTGCTAAATTTACGTGAGTTAAACGATCTAGGCGAGTTTTCGCGACGCACAAATGTTTATTGCGTTTTAGAGGCGTAATTTTGGAAGAGCTACTTAAAAATTTACTGCAAGAATACCACCAATACGCCTATATCGTGCTTTTCGTTTGGTGTATTTTAGAAGGCGAAATCGCACTGATTTTGGGCGGTATCATGGCGCACGAGGGGCACATAAATTTGCCGCTAGGTATCTTTGTCGCGGGTCTTGGGGCATTTTGCGGCGATCAGTTTTATTTTTATATCGGTCGCTACAATAAAAAATATATCAGTAAAAAGCTCGCGGCACAGCGCCGAAAATTTGCGATCGCGCACCTGCTTTTGCAACGCTACGGCTGGCCGATAATTTTAATGCAGCGCTATATGTATGGCTTTCGTGTCATCATCCCGATGAGTATCGGTATCACTCGCTACAGCGCAAAGAAATTTGCGATTATCAATCTTTTTAGTGCTTGGTGCTGGTCGGGCGCGACGATGATTTTGGCGTGGTATTTTGGCGAGGAGATCTGGAGCGGGCTGCGGCTAATCGAGCAACACTGGTATTTTGCGATACCTATCATAGGCGGAATTTTATATCTATTTTTTAGGCTATTTAAACGTATGGAAAATCACTTTATGAACTCACGAAAGGAACGAGATGAAAGTAAAACTGCTAGATCGTAAAATTAACGAGATAGAGGCGGATTTTGAAGTTATTTTAGTTGTGGATAAAAATTTAAATCACGAATTTATTAAAGACACGGATAAGTTCGCGCTTTTTAATTACAAAGGCGAGGGTAATCTGCTGCTGGCCGAGAGCGGGCGGCTGTACATCGGCGTCAAGGCGCTAGAATATGACCGCGTCCGCACAGCGCTTGCGAGCGCATACAACGCGCTTAAGGGCTACGCGATTAAAAATTTTAAAATCGCCTTTTACAAATGCGGATGCGACCGCAGAAGTACGATGGCGATGGTCGAGGGCGTGCTTTTGGGCGGTTATGAGTTTAACAAATACAAAAGCGATAAAAAAAACTCTAGCTTGAATGAAATTTTAATCTCGACGCAGGAGTACGGCGGCAGTAGCCCCGACGTGCAAAAGATGAACTACGGCGTGCAACAGGGCACCGTGATGGCAAACGCCGCAAATTTCGCGCGCGACGGCGTCAATGAGATTCCTGAAATTTACACGCCCGAAAAGATGGCGAGCGAGGCTGAAATTTTAGCCTCGAACTACGACGACGTGAGCGTTAAAATTTACGACGAGGACTTTTTGCGTGAGCAGAATATGAATGCGTTTTTGGCGGTCAATCGCTCCAGCGCTCATCCGCCGCGACTCATCCATCTGATCTATAAGCCGCAGCGCTGCCTAAAGCGCGTCGTTTTCGTGGGCAAAGGGCTTACTTATGACAGCGGCGGGCTAAGTCTGAAGCCGAGCGATTATATGCTTACGATGAAAAGCGACAAAAGCGGTGCGCTTGCCGCGATGGGCATTATCAAGGGCGCCGCCGAGCTTGAGCTACCGTTTGAGATACATGCGGTCATCGGCGCTACCGAAAATATGATCGGCGGCGATTCTTATAAGCCCGACGACGTGCTACTTAGCCGTAGCGGCGTAAGCATCGAGGTGCGAAACACCGACGCAGAAGGGCGGCTCGTGCTCGCCGACTGCCTAAGCTACGCGCAGGATCTTGCACCCGATCTGCTAATTGATATGGCGACGCTAACAGGCGCTTGCGTCGTGGGGCTGGGCGAATACACGAGCGGCATAATGGGAAACAGCGAGGAGCTAAAGCGTAAATTTAAAGATCTTAGCGGATCAAGCGGCGAGCTATTTAGTATTTTGGAATTTAACGATTATCTGCGCGATCTAATCAAAAGTAGTATCGCGGACGTCTCCAACTGCGCTTCCAGCAGATACGGTGGCGCGATAACCGCGGGGCTATTTTTAGATAAATTTATAAAAGACGAATATAAAGACAGGTGGCTACACCTCGACATCGCGGGGCCTGCGTATCTGGAAAAGGCGTGGGGCTATTATGCCGCGGGCGCGACGGGCGCGGGCGTGAGAGCAAACTTATATTTCTTGCAGGCTCTAGCCAAAGAGCTAAAGGACGCGTAGATGGGGCTTTCAGTAGGGATCGTAGGGCTTCCGAACGTAGGTAAATCCACTACCTTTAACGCACTTAGCGGCGCGCAAAACGCGCAGGCGCAGAACTATCCGTTCTGCACGATCGAGCCTAATAAAGCGGTCGTGCCCGTGCCCGATGCCAGGCTCGGCAAGCTAGCGCAGATCGTTAAGCCCGGTCGCATCGTGCATTCGACCATCGAGTTCGTTGATATCGCGGGCCTCGTGCGCGGAGCAAGCAAGGGCGAGGGGCTGGGAAATAAATTTCTTTCAAATATCCGCGAGTGCGAGATCATCCTTCATATCGTGCGCTGCTTCGAAAGCGGCGACATAACCCACGTCGAAGGCTGCGTCGATCCCATCCGCGATATCGAGATCATCGAAACCGAGCTGATTTTAGCGGATATCGAGCAGCTTGGCCGCAAGATCGAGCGTCTCAGCAAGGAAGCCAAAGCAAACCAAAAGGGCGCTAAAGAGGCGCTAGCCGTAGCAAACGAGCTTTTGGCGCATCTAAACGACGGCAAGCCCGCTTCAAATTTCGCGCTCAAAGAGGATGAAAGCTACATCGCTTTAAATCGCGAGCTGCGCCTGCTTAGCGCCAAAGATGTAATCTACGGCGTAAATGTGGACGAAGACGGCATCGCGCAGGATAACGAATATGTCGCGCGCGTAAAGGAATACGCAAACGCCCGCAGCGCCGAAGTGATCAAACTCTGCGCCAAGATCGAAGAGGAGCTCATAGGGCTAAGCGACGAGGAGACGCACGAGATGCTGCAAAGCCTGGGCGCGCAGCAAAGCGGGCTGGAGCTCATCATCAAGCGATCCTTCGCAAAGCTCAGCCTCATCAGCTACTTTACCGCGGGCGAGATGGAGGTGCGCGCGTGGACGATCACGAAGGGCTGGAAGGCTCCGAAGGCCGCGAGCGTGATCCACAACGACTTTGAGCGCGGGTTTATCAGAGCCGAGGTGATCGGATTTGATGATTTCATCGTGTGCGGCGGCGAGAGCAGGGCGAAAGAAGCGGGCAAAATGCGCCTTGAGGGCAAGGACTACGTCGTGCAAGACGGCGACGTGATGCACTTTAGATTTAACGTTTAAATTTGCGCTGCATTCGAGCGAAATTTAAAATTTACAGAGTTTTAATTTGTGCCGAATTTGCACATCCGATTCAAATTTTTAAATTTGCGAAATTTGGATTTCTATGGCGTGTGAGAATTTGGAAATTTAAAAATTTTAGTTGAAAGCAGCGATTTAAAATTTTGAAATTTCATAAAAAATCCCCGGGATCGAACGTATGCTCGGGTTCGGCTCGATTTTAAAATTATATAAATTTAACTCGCGCAGGACGGAACTTTAAACATTATCGTAAGTAAGCTCAACTTTACAATTCTATGCATTTTAATCCGCCGTACCTTTCGGTGGCGAATTTTGCGCACGGACTATAGATATGAATCTTTTGCCAAAATCCGAAGCTAAAAGCAAAATCACGGGCAGAATCGAAAATTTAAGCGTCCATACATTGCGAAAAGTATCGACACATTTGTGCTTTTTGAGATTAAGGGCGTATGTTTTCGCATACGCTGTGAAGCCTTTAACTCTAAACGAGAGTGATCGCGGGCGCGTACATTTTCGCAAAGATAGGTATTTGGATATGCTTACGGCTTTAGAAGTGCGGCTCGCCCAAATGCTTAAGACTTTGTGCTATATGTGCTGTATCGGATAATTCAGGCGCCGTGTATAGTAATCGCATTTGGCTTTGTTTTTGCCGTGTTTGCGATACTGTTTGCAATATACTTTGCGTTCGCGCAAAAAAGGGGCTTGCTCGGTTTTAGCGAATTTCTATGATTGCGTGTCGTTAACATTGATTTTGATGGGACTTCTCGCCTATCTTAACGCGGGTATGTAAAAATTAAAATTTTAGCGTGAACGCCACAGAAAGCAGCGCGGATTTTACGAAATTTTACCGAAATTTGGAGGAAAATAATGCGGTATTTAAAAAAGAAAGCTTCAAGTGAATTGAAATTTTTCACAATTATCGGCAAGATGGAAAACTTAGAAACAGACTGGGGGGGGCGAGACGGACTGTATATAACATTTGAGGTAAAAGGAATAAGATTTTTCGACTATCCCGATCAATGGTTTGCTGATAACGGCGATATAGTCGAGGTAACGTATTGTTATCTTTCCCCTGAGTCGCCCAGCATAACGCATATTTCGATTTTAGCTAAGTATTCAAATTATATGAGAGTGAAACAGGCTCTAGCTATAATTTGGGATTTTATATTAATAGTTTTTTTAATCGTAACGTTTCCCATATGGTTTTACGGCATTAGTAAGTTGTCCATTTTATTATATATTGCCTTAGGGTTCTGCATCTTGCAAAGAGCTTGTAAAAAAATCAAAATTTTATATGAAATCTAGAAAAATAGAGGCTAATTTGTCTTTATTTTTCCGCGTATTAACGCATAAATAAAAAATCATTTGTCTTAAGCATCGTCTTGTGCGCCTTATCGTAGGTCTCATCCAGCTGCCGTAGTTTTTGCGTGCGGTTGTCAAACGTCTTCGGTATTTTTAACTCGTCTTTATTAGGATCATACGGCGAGCAAATTTAGGTGATATGAAAGTTTGCCTTTGACCTTAGTAAAAAAGGCTTTATCGATAGAAATGTAAAATTTATACCGCATGGCGGTAGGTTCTGAGCCAAAACCACATAAACGAAAGCAGCGATATATAAATTTAATACGCGCGCAAAATGTTACCGTTCGGCAAAAATTATATCGCTAAAAATTTTATCGAAATGCCAAAAATACGAAGCGATCTTGCTCTTGCGTTGTAAAGGCTCATTGGATATAAATTTAAAGCGTAAATTACAAAGCAGGGCTCAATTCGATCAAATCGAGACTTCGATCCAAATTCGTTTTAAATTTTGGATCGAAACATACCCAAGACCTAAAACGTTACCTCCCAGTTAAATCTAAAATTTCTGCGCGGCGCGTAAAACCTGCCGATGCCTGCGCCGGTGTTTTGATCTATCAAATTCGTCGTTCCGAATCCCCTGATGGATCTGGCTGAATCCCAAGTGATATATTTGGTGTTCGTGATATTATAAACGCCGAAGCCGAAATTAAAATTTTTATGAGGTCTTGCGTAGGTTATGATGTCCAAAACCGTATAATTTCCGCTCCTCCATGCTAGCGTGCTATCGGTCACGGGTTTTCCTTTGATCTTTTTGCCGGGCACGATCCGACCGCTATCGGGGTCTATGTGCTCCATCTGCTCTTTCCAATACATATTGTAGCTATCTTTGGCCTTTTTCTCTCCGACGCTCGTTATGAAAAGGTCTATGCCGTATTTATCGCCTGGTGCGGAGTAGCCGATATTATAAACCGAAGTCGGCGGCTGAATGGCGTTCATCGGTATATCTCCGTCCATCCTACCTCTTTGCTTGGTAAATTTATATCCTATCCTAAAGCCTTCAAGCGCGGAGGAGACATCGCCTAATTCCATATGGGCGTTTATTTCAAAGCCATTGACTTTGGCGCTATCTCTGTTTTTGTTCTGCCAAAACGGATATTGCAAAGCGCTTCCTACTTCAACGGCCTTCATCCTTAAAAATACCAAATCTATAAAGTTATCGTAATCGGTTTTAAAAATATCAAACGTTATGAAGCTTTGATCTTTATAAAACGTCAAGGCGGCCTCTTTTGTTTTTGCGATCTCGGCTTTTAAATCAACGTTAGGCGCGATCGAAAAGCTCGGATGCTTAAAGGTCATATACATCTCATCCGATGTCGGAGCGCGAAATCCTTTTGAATACTTTAATTGAAATCTCATAAAATCGAGCGGATCTAAATTTAACCCAAACGAATAAGAATCGCTTTTAAATTCTTTATTTTGAAGCAGTATCGCTAAATTTTGTCTGATATTTTCGTTCATGCAAGGGGTATTGTATCCGCACGTAGCTCCCGGCCCGTAAGCATTGCCCGGTAGCGGCACGAAGATGCCCGCTATCAAGCCCTTCGGCACGGGAATGTTCTCGTCGTATTTGGGCATATGTTTTACCTTGTCGTATCGATAATTTAAATCCAGTCCCAACCAATCCGTGATCTTAAAATCATCTCCGATAAACAAAGCGGTAGTTCTAGTCTCTACGGGGATGAGATAGGTTTGCTTCATTCCCGTGTTGCTTTTCGGGCCATTGGCGCCCGGATACCAATTCGGCTTTAAAACATATCCGTTCGAATCCGCATTCGGATTGCTCGGCTCAAATTTATAGCCGTAAAATTTACTCGCCCACCATTTTTCATTTTCACCTTTAAAGCCGTCTTGATCTATCATTACTTTTTTCGTTTTCTCTAAAAGACCGCCGTATTTTATATAGTGCTGGGTTTGAAATACTTTAAGTTCTTTTTCAAATTTTATATCAAACTGATTCGTATCGGTATTTAAATCTCTGTCGTGATATTGATCTTCTGCATAGCCCGCCGATTTCGGCCTTATGATCCTTGTATCCTCGTCAAAGAAACCGCCTGAATCTTTTTCTACCTTTACTCTACCGTATTTCGTGCCGTCGGGAGCCGTTTTTATCTCGATATCTCTATCTACGTAGTCGTGTTTCCAGTTTCCCATATTATCTTGATATAGCCTTGAGACTCGAAATTTCTTAGTACAGTCTATCTTAGAGCAGTCTAAAAGCATATAATCGAGCCTACCTCCGTCTTCTTGCCACTCGACCTTGTTGCCTTTGCTGTCTCTAAAATCTCTTTCCGTACTCCATCCGCTGGTATCGAGATCGGGCGTAAGCTCTTTGCCGTATTTATCTACTATTTTATACACACCCGCTTTCTTATCATATACCAGATCTAGATCGTTTGGGTTTCTGACGTTATTGCACTTGTCGTTGTTGCAGTATTCGTCGGTCCTTGCTTTATTTCGTATCTTTTGCGTAGAATACGATACTTTAAAAGTATCCCAAAACGGCGTTTCTACAAAATTTTCGTAGGCGAATTGAATGTTTTTTCTATGAGATTTATCGTTCGTTATCCTCTCTCCCAGCTTCGTATCCTGCAATGAGTAGCTGTATGAGCGAAGCGAATAGGATAAATCCTCTCCTTTGGATTTAAGAGTTGAATCATCATTCATAATGCTAAATCTATGCTCATCGGCCGGCTGAAAACCGATCTTTACCATAGTGCTGGTGCGGGTTATATGATAGGGATCTGCCTTTTCTCTTTCCCTGCCGACTTTTGTTCTATCCTCTTTTGGCGAATAGATATTGTAGAAATAATTTTTGATCTCGTGGCCGTTTCTTTTCGTGTTTATTACCAACAGATCGAGCCATTTGTATCTTCCTGCGAAAGTAAGCGATCTCATATTTTGGGAATTCATACTTTGATATCCGTTTTTAAAGCCAAAGTGAAAGTCTTTGTTTATCAGATAATCCCTTGCGTCTTTCGTCTCAAACATTACCGATCCGCCCAGCGCTCCCGAGCCCGTTTTTATCGAATCCGCGCCTTTTGTTATGGTCACAACTTTGACGTTTTCCATCTCCACGCTATTGCGGGTGTTATTGAAATTTCCGTAACCTTCAAAAAGCTCTTTGAAGCCTTGCGAGCTTAGAGTTTCTGCCTGACGAAGTCCGTCTATCGTTATGGCGACGCGGTTTTCATCCACGCCGCGCACGGCATAGCCGCTCGTGCCGAAACGACCGGCCTCTACCGCCGTAACACCCGTTTGGTATCGCACCAAGTCTCTGCTATCGGTGATCTGCTGCTTCTTAATAGTTTGCGCAGTAGTTTTAGTTTCGCCGACCTTTTGCTCGGCTACGCTTTGCGAATCGACATTGCCCGTTACCTGGATAGTTCCCAGTTCTTGTGAGTTGGCCGGCTCTTCCGCGTAAAGCGAGCCATAAAAGAGCAGTGAGACATAGAGAGAGAGAGAGAATCTTCTAAACATTCATATTTCCTTACTTAATGATTATAGAATTGATTATTAACGCGGCGAATAATAATACAAAGATTTTTAATGTTTAATTAAATTGCAGTTTAAATTTAGGGATAAATTTTAAATGCTTGAAATTTTGATTTTTTAAGAAGTATAAAATTTTGAATAGGTCGAAAAATACGTAATAGGTGCATTTTAAGCTTTAATATAGTCTAAATTTTGCAAAGCGTTTTTGAAACGGCTAGCAAAAATACTGAAAATTATAAAAGGGCGAATGATAATAAAGCGCATTTTATAATATGTAACGCACTTTTAAATCATGATATTTTTGCCGGTAATTTTAAAATTTTATACCCAATCGCTGCGTTATAAATTTAGGATCTTAATAGATTGACGCCTCGCGGGATTTGTTAGCAGATTTATTTATCGGTGCCGGAATAGGGCATAAATTTTTGCCGGGTAGAATTTCACGCTGCGCTATAAATTTTATGCGCCGCGAAATTGCAAAATTCCATTTTATAAAAATACGGCGAGCGGCAAAATTCCGCCACGCGAATAAAGCATACTATCACGTTACGGGCATCGATAATCTACTCGTTTATTCCGCCAAATTAATTCATACCGCCGCAAATTTTATGTTTTAAAATTTCGCGCCGAATCTTTCGCGGTTAAAAAATGCCCCGCAGAGCCGCTGTACCCTCTACGTGCCTGTACGGCAAGAAAAAATGCACGAAGTTTGTGCAAGCGCCCCCAGACACGCATATTTCGGCGCTCAGTCTGTGTTTGACATGCGCAGAATCGAGATCAGGTATTTCTAATTCGCCGCTTTTGTAACCGCTATAGCCCATCTCTATCGGTACCTCTAGCTCATCCTTTTCAAACACGACGCGTCCGCTTTGCACCTGCTCGAGCTTGATGTTTTTCAGCACGATCCCGGGCGCACTCACGTGCTCAAAATTTATACTTAGTTCATACGGAGCGCCGGTGGAGTTATCGTCCGAAAAGTCGGGCTTCGGCTCGCGCTCGTCGCGCCATGATCGTCCGCCGATAGCGGTAGCTCTTAAGCGGGCGCTGATGCTAAAATCCTTAAGATCCAATGAAGCGCTGCTAAAATCACGGATGAGCGTCCAGGCTACGACGGTGCGACCGAAAAATTTATCGACGATCATATATGTGCCGAAAAGCGAGCTTATGACCACCCAAAACAAAAATATAAATTTAAAAACCTTGCGTAAAACAAACCTTAACGTCTTCATCATTATCCTTTTAATCTAAAGCTTAAGCGGAATTCCGCCTGAAAATCCGTGGATTAAAATTCCGCGCGGGATTTCGCTTATGAAATTTTGCGCTTTTTCAGTCTGCGGCGGAATTTTAAGACAGAATTCTGTGGCGAAATTTTGCTGCGAAATTATAAAACAAATTCCACCCATGAAATTTTCACTAGAACCACGCCTGTAAAATTCCATAAACGAAATTTGGAGCTGAAATTTTATGGGCGAAATTTCATAGTTAAAATTTCACGGCAGAGCTCAAAAGTTCTTTCCCGCGGCAAAATTCCGCGTCTTAAAATTTTAAGAAAGTATGAAATTTTTTATCTGATCGCAGATCGCCTCTTCGGACTGTGCGGCGTCGATTTGCAGCGTCTGAACGCCGCACGCCGCGCATGCCCGCGCCATCAACTCCTGCACGCGCATTAGGTATTTGAGCCCCCGAGCTTCGATTATATCGCTGCTAGCGCGCGTTTTGAGCCGCCGCCCAACGAGCTGTTCGTCCGCCGAAAATAGCACGATTTTATCTGCGAATTTGCCCCCAAGCGCAAATTTATTAAGCGTGATAAGCTCGCTAAGATCCGCGTTTTCGTCGTTTGCCAGCGCATAGGCAAGCCCCGAGATGAAGCCGCGATCGCTTAGCACGAGCCTGTCCGCGCCACCCTTTATCACGCGCTCGTAGTGCTCGGCGCGGTCTGCGAGAAATAAAAGCAGCTCGGCGCGCTTTGAGATTTCGCCGCAGACCTCGCGCAGATTTACGCTACCGCGCGACCACTTAAAATCCTCGCCCAAAACGAGGCTTCGCACCGCCTCGCCGAGCTTCGTGCCGCCGGGCTCCTTGGTCACGATCGCCCGCGGAAAAGTCGTCGCCAGTCGCGCTATCTGCGTGCTTTTGCCCACGCCGTCGATACCTTCGAATATTACATACATTTTTCGCCTTTAAATTTGAGCGCTATTTTACAAATTTATAGCTAAATAGCGGCTTTTTTTAAACAGCTGAGCGTAAATTTCGCCTCAAAATCGGGCTTCTGCGCGAGCTTGTACGAGCCTCTTTTTATCTTTTGGCATAAAATTTTATCGGGCGCTTTGCCTTATTCGGCTCTTACCACGGCTCGCGGTTAAATTTTAGCGCTCGGACGGATGAGCCGCATAACGGCAGGCGAGTAAATTTTGCGTTTGCGGACGCGTACCGGGCGGAGCAGGGCGCCGGTCGATAAAGACCGCGTGCCGTGCGGATAGAATGGCACGTCGGGCGACGCATAGGGTATATATCGGACGAAGCGGGACGACATATCGGGCAAATTGGGTCGGCGTATCGAACCGAGCAAAGCAATGCGCCACGCAGTAGGGCGAGAGAGTATATGTCGGCGGAGCGGCGTGCTGCGTAGGTGAAGCGGGATAGGATTGGCGCGGGGGTGTCGGACGGTCGAGCTATTGGAGCTAAATCCTATGCGTTGAGAGGATAGAGCTAGCAGAGTGCGCCAGACGGAGCGGGATGTCTTCGTGCAGAAGAGCAGGCGTCCCGAGCGAAGTAGGGCGTTAGACGGGACATGGCACGCGTCATGCGAGGCGGAAACGGAGCGGGGTATGCGCCCGGCAGAACAACGGGCGCTAGATAAACGAAAGGCCGCGCGTCGGTGAAGAAGGCGGTGCGAGGTAGCGTATGTTTTTTAGTAAAAACATATAGCGAGTCTGGAAGGCATCGGGCGCCGTATAAAGCATGGTATATTGTCCGATAACGCAGTAGATGCAGCGACAGGCGGACACCGCGTGTGATGACAAAATATAAAATCGCGGCGCCGATAAAATTTTTAGCCGCCGCAGATCATGAAATTTTGCCGCAATGAGCGAAGGCGCAAAGCTCGTCCTGCGCGCTGAAAGATGAAATTTTAAATTTTGCCCTTATACGCGCTTACAAGCTCTGGATTTATCGCTTTGAAATTTTTCCGCAGATCGCTAAGATCATAATCGCTCGCTACGAGCGCAAAATCCTCACTCATGTCGAGCCCGAGCTTGCGGATATCCGTCTTGAGCTGCTTCGCACACTCCAAAATAAGCTTTTTGGCTTGCGGATATCTGCCGTTTAGTCGCGTTTCTTGATTGAAAAGATCGAAAAGATTTGCCGTCTCGTCATCCTCGTCTAACTCGGCCTGAAACTCGTAATCGGCGACGTTCCAAACGATCCAGTTATCGTCATCGTCCTGTGCAAGCCACTGCGCGCGCTGCTCTTGCGAGCCGAATCCGATCTGAGGCGGCAGCGAGCCCGTGTCGTCGTAGGCTAAATTTATGCAGTAGAGCTTGCAATCTGGCGCGTGCTTTTTGATCGTCTCTTTAATCGCGGGCAGCAGCCTTTGCGCGGCGAGCTCATAGAGCTTTTTGTAGCTCATTTTTTTATCAGGTTTTTTGTAGTGCACGTAGCCGCCCTCGACTATTAAGCTTAGCTCGCCTATAGCGTCAAATTCGTAGTTTATGACGCGGTCGAATTTGCCTCCGTATGGATCCGTGCCGCGCCACTGCTTTTGCGCGAGCTTGCCGCCTTCGTAAGCGAAATTCTCTATCCAGTAGCCTTCGCTTGCAAAAGCCGAGTAGATGGATTTTAGCGCGCCATCCTCATAGACAAATCTTTTTACGTTTACGCATTTTTTATCGTAATAATCAAATCGGTAGCTTAAAATTTCATCCTGCCGCCAAAAATAAAACTCTTCGTAGAAATATTTTTCGCTCACATACTGCCTCTCAAAAACGACGCGATCTTGCGCGTCAAAGCCGTATTCGTAGGCGTTCGCGATCTTTTTGGGCGCCTCTTTTAAAACCCTACCTTTTGAGAAGCGGTTGAACTCAAAATAAAACGGCTCAAAATTTAAATACTGATTTGATGCCCAGCGCCTGTTTACGGCCTGCGCTTCGACCCTCTTTTTAGGGCTTCGTAGTCGTTTTTTGCGCTTTTAAAAAGCGCTTGCAGTCTTTCTATCTCATCCATTTGCTTATTCATTTTTATCTCCCGTGCGGTTTGTAAATTTTAAATTTTGCCCTTATACGTGCTTACAAGCTCGGGATTTATCGCTATGAAATCTTTCCTCAGATTGCCAAGATCGCAATCAGTAGCCGTGATCGTAAAATCCTCCGTCATATCGAGCGCAAATTCGCCAAGACCTGCTTTGAGCTGCTTTACGCACTCCCAAATGAGCTTTTTTGCCTGCGCATATTTATCATTTAGCTGCGTTTCTTGATTAAAAAGATCAAAAATTTTCGCCGTTTCGTAGTCTACTTCGACCTCAGCTCGAAACTCGTAATCAGGAACGAGCCAAAGAAGCCAGCCATCTTTTCGCGCAAGCCACTGCGCGCGCTGTTCTTGCGAGCCGAATCCGATGATCGGCGGTAAACTCCTATTGTCGCAAGCTAAATTTATGCAGTAGAGTTTACGGGCGGGCGCGTGATTTTTGACCGTCTCTTTAATCGCTGGCAGCAGCCTTTGAGCGGCGAGCTCATAGAGCTTTTTGTAGCTCATATCCTTATCGGGCTTTTGATAGCGCACATAGCCATTTTCGGTTATTAAGCTTAGCTCGCCCATTGCGTCAAATTCATAGTTTGTTACGTCATTTCTTCTGCCTGCGCGAGGGTGCTCTACATACTCCCGTCTTTGTGCGAGCTTGCCGCCTTCGTAAGTAAAATTTTCTATCCCATAGGCGTTGTTGTCAAAGGCCGAGTAGATGGACTTTAGCTCGCCATTTTCATAGATAAATCTTTTTATATTGAAGCATTTTGAGCATCTTTTGTTATAGCAACCAAATTCGTATTTTAAAACTTCGTCCCGCCCCCAAAAATAAAGGTTTTCAAAGAAATGTTTTTTGCCGTCATGTTGCCTTTCAAAAACGACGCGATCTTGCGCGTCAAAGCCGTATTCGTAGGCGTTTACGACCTTTTTTGGTTTAGCTTTTAAAATTTTGCCCTTAAAGAAGCGGTTATATTCGAAATAAAACGGCTCTAAATTAATATACTCGTTCGACGCCCAGCGCCTGCTTACGACCTGCGCTTCGGCCCTCTTTTTTAGGGCTTCGTAGTCATTTTTTGCGCTTTTAAAAAGCTCTCGCAATTTTTCTATCTCATCCATTTGCTTATTCATTTTTATCTCCGTGCGGTTTGTAAATTTTAAATTTAATCGCACCTGTAGGCTAAATTTTAATCGCTTGCAAGCTCATTTTTTTAAAAATTTTAAAATTTCGCTCGGCACTAGGTGCGAAACGTCGCCGCCGTGGCTCAAAACGGAGCGGACAATCGAGCTTGAGATGAAGGCGTTTTTGAGCGTCGGCATCAGATACACGCTCTCAAATTCCTCCCATAGTGAGGCGTTTGCATAGCCGATCTGCAGCTCATACTCAAAGTCGCTAACCGCGCGGAGTCCGCGGATTACGAAGCGCACGCCGCAAGATTTAGCAAAATCCACGAGCAGATTATCAAAGCTTTGCACGCGCACGCCGCGAAGCCCGCGCGTCGCGGCGTGCGCCATCTCTAGTCTGGATTTTAGGCTGAAGTAGGGCTTTTTGCTCTCGTTTAGCGCGACTGCGACGATGACTTCATCAAAAAGCCCTAGCGCGCGCTTGATGACGTCCAGATGACCGTTCGTGATAGGATCGAAGGTACCCGGATAGATACATTTTCTTGAGTTTTGCATTATTGCCACCTTTTAAACAGCTCGTTTTGCACGCCCAGAGCGTCGCACCACTTGCCGATTATGAAATTTTTTAAATTTTGCACGCCGCAGTAGCCCGCGATCACGGGCGGAGCGATGATGACGCCGAGCGCGGCTAGCTCGCTCATCTGACGCAGGCTGATCGCAGAAAGCGGCATCTCGCGCACGCCAAGAACTAGCCGCTTGTGCTCTTTTAACGCGACTGCAGCGGCGCGGGCGCTTAAGCTGTCGCAAAGCCCGCCGTAAATTTTAGCTAAAGAGCCGATAGAGCAGGGTGCAAAGATCACTGCATCAATGCCGAACGAGCCCGAAGCGGGCGGCGCGCCCAGATCGGTGTCGGGATAAAATTTTACGTTCTTAAATTCCACGGATTTTAAAGCCTCGTCCGCATCTATACCACTTTCGGCGCGCAGGACGCGGCGCGCACCCTGCGTAAGCACGGCGTGAATTTCATGCGGCGAGCTAGCAAGAAATTTAAGCAGATCAAGCCCGATCTCGCAAAAACTAGCACCGCTTACGCAAACTAAAATTTTCATTTCAAGGCTTTCATATCGAAATTTTGCGGTTTAAAAGCGAATGGGGCGGAAAGAATTTTAAAATTTGAAGTTAAGATGGAGCGGGAAACGAGAGTCGAACTCGCGACATCAACCATGGCAAGGTTGCGCTCTACCACTGAGCTATTCCCGCATGCGGTAAAAATAAAGCGCGATTGTAGCCTATAAATTTTCATTTGTCAATAATTTCTCGCTTAAATTTCATAAATTTTTACGATTTCTCCAGCGCGAACTTTGTCGCATTCGGGATCAGCCAAGAAAAAATGCGATGCCGCAGCCAGCGGTCTGATACGTCCAGAAGGCGACGGCATAGGCTTAAAAACTCCGCCTTCATATGCGCCTACGGTTAAATTTACTCTGCCGCTTTTTAGCTTCAGATCGCTTGCGAGCTTGGCATAGATCGCCGCTTCTGCGCTAAAAGCCTCACTTGCGCCGCTAAGCTTAAATAGGATCGGCAGTATGACTGCGCGCGTAAGCACGAAAGCAGCCATCGGATTGCCTGCCATTGCAAAGACGAATTTGCCGTCTTTTGCGAAGCACTTGCTGGGGCGGCCGGGCTTGATATCAATGTGATCGAAAACCTGCAAAAATCCAAGTTCACTCATAGCGCTTTGCATAAAATCCGCCTCCCCGGCGCTTGCTCCACCGCTGGTAATTAGCACGTCAAATTTACGCGTAGCAGCGTCTAGCGCCTCGCATACTGCGCTAAAATCATCCTTTAAAATCCCTAAATACTTATTTTCAAAGCCGTATTTTTGCAGCAATGCAGCAATGCCACTAGAGTTAGCGTTATAAATTTCGCGCTCGCTTGCGCTCTGCCACGGCTCTTTTAGCTCGTTTCCGCTGGAAAATAGAGCGATTTTAGGACGCGCGTAAACGCTTACTTCGTAAATTCCTTGCGCGGCAAGAAGCATAATTTTAGCAGGGTTTAAAATTTCGCCACGGCGTAATAAAAGCTCGCCCGCATGCACCTCCTCACCTTTTTTACGAAAGCCGTCGTGGGCATGAACGGAAGCAGGGATTTTTAGAGTTCCACCTTGCACGTCTACATCCTCTAGCCTCGCGACAGAGTCCGCGCCCGCAGGCATTGGTGCGCCGGTCATTATCTTTTGCGCTTGCGCAGCCTTGATTTCGTAGAATTTTTCGTCTCCTGCAAAAATCGTAGGCTCTACGATCTCTAGCTCTTCGTCTTTGAAGTCCGCCGCATAGGCATAGCCGTCAAGCGCCGAATTATCGAAGCATGGCAGGTTTTTAATCGCAGAAATATCGCTAGAAAGAATGCGGCCTAGGGCGCTGGGAAGAGGCACCTTTTCGCTTTGCTTGCTTGATGTGATTTTAGCCATAGCCAAATCTATAGCCTCATTTATTCCTATCATTTTAAGTCCTTTTTATCATTTTTACATTTAAAATTCGCATAGTTAATACTTCGCGTGGCCTTAAATTTTTATGTTGCGCCAAAGCTTACAAAGCAAAATTTTACCCAAATAAATTCGCGAAATTTTACGGGCTCAATTGCCTTATTTTACTGCGAGCGTTGCTTAAAATTTCAAAACGTATCACTTGTAGAATTCCGCGAGCTTGCTTGCGCAAGATTTTTATTCCGAAGTCTTCATTCCTCCAGCCTATGTATGTCTGCGCCGAGCGCACCAAGCTTAGCTTCCAGCCTCTCATATCCACGATCTAGGTGGTAAATTCTATGTATTTTGCTCTCGCCGCGCGCTGCAAGGGCGGCTAAAACGAGAGCTGAGCTGGCGCGCAGATCGGTCGCCATAACGTCCGCGCCGTTTAGCTTGCCGCCGCTGATCGTCGCGATGTGTCCGTTTAGGCGGATATCTGCGCCCATTCTTGAGAGTTCGCTAACGTGCATGAAGCGGTTTTCAAAGAGCCTCTCGTCGATGGTGCTGACGCCTGTGGCTACACACGCCAGCGCCATAAACTGCGCCTGCATATCGGTAGGAAAGCCCGGATATTCGCTCGTTATAATCTCTATGGGTTTGATCTTTGAGGCGGGCAGGATCGTTATTTCGTCGCCACCGTTTGAAATTTCAAATTTAAAACCCATATCTTCAAATTTTGCAAGCACTGCGCCAAGATGAGCCGCGCAAGCGTGCGTGATCGTGATGCGAGAGCCCGTGATCGCGCCTGCGCACAGATAGGTGCCCGCCTCGATGCGATCAGAAATAATCGAAATTTCGTTCAAGCTTAAAAGATCGCCGCCGCTTCCTTTAATGAGGATTTCGTTCGTGCCAATGCCCTCTATGTCGATGCCTGCGCTTTTTAATGCGTTGCAAACGGCGATCACTTCGGGCTCTTTTGCCGCGTTTATGATATGCGTGGTGCCGCTTGCTAAGGCAGCCGCCATTACGATATTTTCGGTGCCGGTGACGGTAATTTTGTCAAAATTTATAGTCGCGCCCTTAAGCCCCTTTTTTGCGGTGCAAACGACGTAACCCTGCTCGATCTTAACCTCCGCGCCCATCTTTTCAAGCGCGCTAAGGTGCAGATCAATCGGTCTTGCGCCGATCGCGCAGCCCCCCGGAAGGCTTACCTCGCAGTGTCTAAACCGCGCTAAAAGCGGCCCCAGCACCAAGATCGAAGCGCGCATTTTACGCACTATGTCGTAGATCGCCTTGGTCGAGTTTACCTCACGCGGATCTATTTTGACGGTATTAGCGTCAAGAAACTCACATTTTGCGCCTAAATTTGAAAGCAGCTGAATTAGCGTGTGGATATCAGAAACCGCGGGTAAATTTTTAATTACGACTTCGTTTTTTGAAAGGATAGATAGAGCTATGAGCGGCAATGCGGCGTTTTTTGCGCCGCTTATTTTGACGCTGCCGCTTAGTTTTTTGCCCCCGTTGATTCGTAGATAATGCATAATTTCTCCGTGTAAAATTTCGGCGATTATACAGAATTTAGCTTTAAAGTTACCATTTTGTTACCACTGAGCGCTAAAATTACGCCCAAATTTAATCGTTACATAATTTTATAAGGATTTTTATATGAAACAACTAATTATTTGCGCTTTGGGTGCGTTTTTACTGGTCGGTTGCTCCTCAAAAGCCCCGTCTGCCGGCAGTCAGCAAGCGTATGTCTTAAACGATCATGAAGAAGGGATAACTTCGGTGCCAGGAAGCGAGTTTAACCGCCCGCTAATCGCATCTGTAGACGATTACACTGGCACTCGCGCGGGAGGGGACTGCAGCGGATTTATCACCGTGCTAAATGATAAATACGATGATCTATTTTTTAACTCAAAAGATCTGCCGAAATACTTCACAAACGGACGCAAATCCCAAGCAATATATAATTATTACAGCCGTAAAAATTTACTCAGTGATACGCCGCGAGTGGGGGATTTGGTGTTTTTTCAAAACACTTTGCGCTCTAACAAAGGCAAGGTCAATAACGAAATCAGCCATATCGGTATCGTGCGCGAGATATATGCCGATGGTCGCGTGAAATTCGTCCACAATACTCGTGGTAGAAATCAAGCGGACTTCGTAAATTTAAATAAGAAAAACGTCCATGTAGCGGGGCAAAAGATGGAAAATAGCTATATCGTCCGCTGCGGCAAAGACCGCATAAGCTGCCTAGCATCGAACCGCTTCGCAGGATACGGACGAGTAAATAATTAGGATTTTTAAATTTCTTTCGCCGTATTTTTTTTGAAAAATTTCTCATAACTTTTGGAATTTATTAGATTTTATGGAATTTTGCTAGACCTTTTAAAAATTCGCGGCGGTTTGATTTATGCTCTAAAATTTCAAGTAAAATTTTTCAGATAATTCGCTTGGGATTTTAGCTGTAACTTAGCTTTGCAGAATTTATTAAATTTCTAAAATTCTAATCAAATTTTAAAATTTTTATGGCTTTTAGCTCTTGCAGTAAAAACTTATCAATAAAAACTCACTTTAATACTGCTATAGCAAATTAAATTAGCATTTTTAACGCGCAATATAATAAGCATTTAAAATATTTACTCTAAAATTTATTTTGAAATTAATTTGAACTCAAATTTTTGTTATTCTTAGTAAAATTATACTTATAATTTTACATAAAATTCTACAAAGAAGCTTCATATAGCTGAAATTTCATCGTTATTAAATTTAACGGCATGTTTGTTTTTTTAATTTACGTCAGATAAACTTTATAAATTCCAGTAAAGTTTTAAAAAAGATTTACGATCTAAATTTTATTAAGGAAATTTTAGTTTAAAGCTTTATATCTAAATTTTAAATTTTAGCGCAGCTATTTATTAAGGCGCTTGCAACTAAAACTATTCGCCGAAATTTTGATGCCAACACTTATCTATGAAATTTATCTCGAGCCTATAAATCACACGACGCCTTTAATTTAATCAAAATTTCGCTACTATGCGTGAAAAATTTAAGGAGTTTCATGCAAACAGGCCAATTTACTCTCGCGATCATCGCGGCGAATGTCCTATTCTTCGTGATTTCATTCGCATTGGAATATTTTTTCGGCTTTAAGTCCTACCTGTTTTTCGGGCTCAATCCATATTTTTTCGAGGGGATGCCGTGGCAGCTACTAAGTTCATTTTTTATGCACGGCGGAGTGATGCATCTAGTGATGAATATGGCGGTTTTATATCAATTCGGCGGGATTTTAGAGCGAGCGTTCGGTGGGATAAAATTTACGCTACTTTACATCGTAGGCGGGCTGCTGAGCGGCGCTTTGTGTCTGATTTATATCCGTTATGCAATGAACATGGGAGAAATCGTCAATATCGTAGGCGCTAGCGGCGCTATTTGCGTGCTTTTAGGCGTAATTGCTTATTTTGATGAACGCAATGCGGGCGGGATTTTTGTCGCGATTTTGATAATGAGCTTTGCGCCGATGTTAATGGGCGTAAATGTGGCATGGTATGCGCACATAGCGGGATTTGTGGTCGGTTATGGCTTTGGTATGATTCAGAAAAAATTTAGAATTTTGTAGAATTTAACGCTAAATTATACATAAAATTTTATGAAAGGATGCAGATGAAGCGGATATATTTTATAAGACATGCCGAGGCGCAAAGTGGCAACGGAAGCGATTTTGAGCGGGCATTAAGCCATGCGGGCGAACTTTGCGCAATTAAACTCGGAGAAAAGCTGCGTAGCTTGGGACTTATGCCTGATTTAATTATTACAAGCCCGGCTATACGCGCACTCCATACGGCGCAAATTATTGCTAATGCGCTGGATGCGACAAAAAGGGTAGCGTCATTGCGAGAGTTATACGACGCAAGCTTATGGGATTTGGCAAAGTTTGTTCGCAGCTTGGATGAGATACGATTTTTTGAGTGCAGTGTGAATGTTGAAAAATACAATGCGGTTGGTTTGAGTAGCAAAAAACATCGCGACGCAAACGCTGAAAATTCTGCTTTTAAGAGCACTAAAAATCCCGCTAGCATTAGCGAAAATAATGCGATATCTTGCAACAATGTAGAAATTTCTAGCGCAGATATTGTGCAAAATTTTAATGCAGCTAGCGCGGAATGCGTATTTATCGTTGGACACAATCCGACAATAGGCGCAATTTGCTCGCTTTTAGGCGAGAAGGAAGTCGATAAATTCTCTCCTTGCTCGATTTGCGGCTTAGAATTTGACATTCATAAATTCTCAGATATTACCGATCATAGCGGCAAAATGGTAATGCTGCAGTGCCCTTAATTACGCTTTTAACGCTTCATAATTACAATCGGCGGCTCGTTGGCGCATAAGGCTAATTTTGCCGAGCATTGTCATATACTCGTAAAATAAGACCATATGGCAAAATAGCAAATTATTTTTGAGATAACTTTAAATTTTAAAAAATTTCCAATGATGTGGCTCGCCTTAAAATCGTAGGCTAAATGAGTCAGAAAACTAAATTTCATATTTTTAGATGATCAAGCGTTAGCACTTTCGCTTGAAATTCCATTTGCTTTGAAAAACCTTAAATTTAGATTTTACAGATGGAAATTTCACGCTGAAATTTTCTCAAAAATATAAATTTATTGAGAAGAATAAAATTTATTAAGTAAAATTTAATAGTAGCTTTGGTATCATTTCACAAAATTTTTGATAGGGGGGAGTTTAAAATGAGACAGTACGAAACTTACAGATGCGACAAATGCGGCGCGGAGGTCGAGGTGCAAAAAGTAGGCGGCGGCACGCTTAGCTGCTGCGGAGAGCCGATGAAATGCATAACCGAGGATCTGACGCAGGTAAATTTGATGAAGGCGTTCGCAGGCGAGTCCCAGGCGCGCAACAAATACGATCTTTATGGCGATTTGGCCAAAGAGGCGGGCTTTCACGCCATCGCGCGACATTTTTACGAGGCCGCCGAAAATGAAAAATGGCACGCCAGAGCCGAGCTAAAGGCGCATCATGCAGCCGCAGGCATTCCGCTTGATAAAATGGATAAAAATCTGCTTGATGCTGCCGCCGGCGAGCGCTACGAGCACGAGAGCATGTATCCG
Source organism: uncultured Campylobacter sp. (assembly GCA_963530195.1). Classification (GTDB taxonomy): domain Bacteria; phylum Campylobacterota; class Campylobacteria; order Campylobacterales; family Campylobacteraceae; genus Campylobacter_B. The sequence goes on along the minus strand of CAUSCW010000002.1, from coordinate 27,477 downwards.
AGCTTCGCTAAAATCGCGACCGAAGAGGGTAAAAAAGAGGTTGCGCGCCTTTTTAACGCTATCGGCAAGGTCGAGGAGGAGCACGAGCGCGAATACAACGAGCTTCAAAAGATCCTGCTAGAGGAGGGCTTTTTCGAGAGTTTTGACGAGGAAGTTTGGGTGTGCGAGGTCTGCGGGCATGTTCATCGCGGCAAGAAAGCTCCTGGCGCCTGTCCGCTCTGCAAAGCTCCGCGCGAGTATTTCAAAAAACAAAGGCTCGTTTAATTTTGATGTTTACGGCACGGCGTTTTTTGCGATAGTTTTTGAAGCCGTCGCAAATCTCGTTTATTGTCGCGAGCTGATCGTTCAAATCTCGGCTTAAAATTTGGCGCGAGATTTCGTCTTTTTGCTCCTTTTTGCCGCGAATTCCGTGGCTAGACGAAATCTCGGGCTAAATTTATTTAGCCTAAACTCCTTTTCTTATCCCCCTAAGAAATGAAATCCTGCTCGCAAGAGCGGGATTTCTGTCGTAAAATAAATCTAAAAATAGTCATGCCGATGGATTTTGTATCTTTAAATTTTTAGTATAAATTCCTATATGATTCTTGCGCTGTTTATGAAGCAAGCTTCGCATCGGTAAATTTCGCAGCAAACTTTGGTGGCAGAATCTTTTGTGTCTTTAATTTTAAGGCGAATACGGTGCGATGAGAATTTGAAAGCAAATCAAACTATAAAATTTCGAGGGTTTAAATTTTAAATCATAAATTCCATCCTTGCGGAATTTGCAGATAAATTTTATATCCGCTACCTCTTAATATGTCGATTATCTTTTGTTTATAAAATCCTCGGATGAAATCCCGTATCGTCAAAATTTAAATGAAATTTTATACTAAAATTTATCTGGAATTTTAGGCAAAATCGCATGAGAAAATCTAAAAAGTAAATTATTCTATATTCCAAAAGAGTAAAATTTTAGATTCTTTTGCGATCAAGCTCTAAGGCTCGCGCGTTAATTTAAAATTTTGCCGAGTTAAATTCTAAAGCTCGCAAGGTAAAATTTTGGGTTTTTTATGCGAGTATGAAAAACAAATTTCAGAATTTTTCAAAATAAAATTCCAAAACTCTTGTAAAATATTCCATAAAAAACGATTTTAAAGCCGTCTCAAAATGAAATTCAAAAAATCTCGCTCAAGCAAGCCTCGCTCCGCTGCAAATTTTAAAATTTCACTCTTCGAATTCCTCCGCGACCTTTGCCGCAAGGCGTAGTTTGTCGCTGTCGAAGTGGGTGTAGATGCGCGAAGTGTTTAGGCTCGCGTGACCGAGGGCTTCTTGGACGAGCACGAGGTCTTTTTGCTTTTTGTAAAGCATCGTCGCGAAAGTGTGGCGCAGCATGTGGGCGCCGTTTTTTTCCTTGCGGATGCCCGCGCTCATTAAAATTTTCTCCACGATGCCGCTGACGTATGCTTGCGTGAGCGGCGCGCCGTTTTTGGTGACGAAAAGATAGCCCTCTTTGTTTGCAAAATTCGTCTCCAGTGCGTTTAGATGCTCCTCGATCAGGTGGCGTTTAATCATTACGATGCGGTATTTGTTGCCCTTACCGCGGATTCGGATGACGAAAAGATCGCCCTCGGGCGCGATATCTTTGCGCTTGAGATTTATCGCCTCGCCCACGCGGATGCCGGTGTAGACGATGATTTTTACGATTAGGCGGTTGCGATGGGCAAAGGAGGGAAACTCGCTTAGATTTATCGCGTCCAAAAACCGCTTCAGCTCCTCCTCGCTCATAAACTCCGGAAGCTTCGTGCCGCGGCTACCGCTAATGCCGCCCCAGTGCTTAAGCTCGATGCCGTAGTTGTGCGAGGTGCCGTCCTGCTCGTTTTGGCGGTCGATGAAGCCGAAAAAATTTATCAGCGCGATGCGGTAGTTTTTTTTGCTCGCATCGCTCAGCCCGCCCGTAATCGAGGCTAAAATTTCGCTCAAAAGCTCCTCGTCGATATTTCTCATGCTTTCAAGGTTGTATTCTACGATCGCTTCGTAAAATTTTTTAAGCGGATTAAAATAGGTGTTGATGCCGGTAAGGCCCGCGTTTCGAGCGTCTTTTGCGAGCCGCTCGAGTTCATTGATATTCGCGACCTCGTGATTTAGCGCCAGGCTTGCGCGGCGAAACAGCGCGTCGTTTTTCAGCTCCTTATTCGATAGCGCGCTTAGCTTGTAGCGCACGAATTTTACTAGCCAAAACAGCAGCGATTTTTCAAAGCTATCCTTATAATCGAGCGGGAATTTCATCTGCTCTCCTCGCTGTCGCCAAAGATCACAAAGGGCAGCATCAGCGTGTTTTTGATGAGATTATAAGGCGTTTTTAGCACGTCGGTCGCAACGGCGGTCGAGTAGGTGGGCTTTTTTGTCGTGCCGCGAATCTCGATGATCGTGGAGATCGTGTTGTTTTCGCCCAAGATGATATGATTTAGCAGCGGGATTTTTGAGATTATCGAGCTTGCGTCTTTGAGGTATTTAAGCTCCAGATCGATATTTAGCGCACCGCTTTTCATATCCACTTCGCCGTTACCCGCGATGTCTGCGCTACTGCCGGTAAAGTTCATCGCGTTTATATAAATTTTATCGCCGCTGCGGCGGAAGTAAATTTTGCCCTTCTGCACGCTAAAGCCGCGATCGTTGAAATCGGGCGTCTTAAACGTAAGCAGCGACGGCACGGAGTTTATAAAGCTAAGCAGCCTTTGATAGATGATGTAGTCCTTCAGATAGGTGTTTTGCACATTGATCTCGCCGCGGTAGTTGCGCGGATCGATGCCGCTTGCTTTTAGCGTAAATACTCCTCCGTCGAAGCTCTGCGAGCCCAGGAATTGATTAAGTGCCTCGCCGCTGATGTTTTGCGCAAAAATTTGAAGCAAGCTCTTTTTAAAGATCAACTTCACGTCGCCGCGTTTGAAATTTGCGTTTAAATTCATATTTTTGCCGTCCAGTACGCCGTTAAAGTGCGTAAATTTCAGCGTCTTATTAAGATCGGATAGCACGATCGCAGAATTTTGCCCGCTGAAATTTATCGGCGAGCGCTCTTTCGTGCCGCTATTAAACTCGCTGGTTTGCACGCTCGTATTGATCGCGACGTCCACGTCTTTTAGCGAGACGAAGTTGCCGCCTTTGTTGATTTTAAGAGAAATTTTACCGCTTCCGCTAGAGCCGTCCAGATCGCCTCCGCGCACCCGAAGCGTGAAAGAGTCGTTTTTATAATGGCTTCCGTCTTTGTTTAGCAGACCGAAATCAAAGATAAGATTGTTGCTGTTGATATCTAAGTTTGTAAAATCGCTGGTTAAAATTTTAAGATCTCCGCCGCTAATGCCCGCGTTTTTAAGCGTCTTAGAAAAGGGCAAAATTCCGCTAATATCGGGCGAGCTAATCTCGATCCGCTCGCCGAAGCTCATCTTCGCGCCTAAAAATTGCGAGCTCAGCACCGGCGCTTTGCCGCTAAAATCAAGGCTTATATTATCTCGCGTATCGCCAAATTTTAAAATTTCTTTGCCGTTCGGGGAGAGATTGAAGCTATGAATAACGCCGTTAAATTTAGCTTTGCGCGTGGCGATATCGATACTGCCGCTTGCAGTGGCGTTAAAAATTTCATTTTGCAGATTTGCGTCTTTGATGTCGATTTTTTTCTCGGTGATGTGCACCCGCGCGGCTTTGGAGTGAAATTTTGCTTTAGAGATCATCAGATCGGCGTCTTTTAGCGTCACGTTCGCATCTACCTTGGCGCTTTCCTTTTCGACGTCCACGTCTATCAGCACGCGTGCATCGATCCCGCCGCCTAGCGGATATACGGGCTCATCTATGCCGTAGCTTTGCAGGATCGCTATAAGGTCCTTGCCCAAACTCTCCTTGGTTCGCAGATCCAGATATACGATCGGCCTCTCTTCAAAAAGCCCGCCGATACGTACGCCGCTTCCCTCCAGGCTTTTGCCTTTAAATTTAGGCTCATTTAGCGTGAAGCTTAGAAAATCGTTTTTAAGCGTGATATTGGCGTCTTTTACCGTTACGGCTTCGATTTGCGGTTGAAATTTTATCGTAAGATCCTGCGCGTAAGCCGTGGCGCTGACGTTTTCGGCGATCGGGCGCGGATCTTTCAGATCGACTTTGGCATGCAGATTTTCGATATAGTAGTTTTGCGCGACCGCCTTGCCGTAGATCCACTCGTTCGCAAGAGGATTTAGTCCCGTAAGTGCGCCTAGCTCATTCATAAAATTTTTCAGGCTCAAGGCCGAGGCGCGATTTATCTCGATATTTAGCTGTGAGCCGATATTGTGCACGTCAAGCTCGCCCGCGATCTCGTGCGAAGCGAAGGTGCCGTTAAAATCATACGTATCGGCTTTGAAATTTGCCCGCGCCGTGCCGTGCAGAGTGAGATTAAAATCATTTAGTTCAAGCTCGATCGGATCGAAGTTTAGCCCGTTTGCGCTCGGCGTGATCTTCGAGTTTAGCCTAAAAAACCGCGTGTCGGCGTAAAAAACGTCGCTTTTGTATTTTAGCTTTATGCTTTCGCCTTTGATCTTTAAATTTTGCACGTCGATCTCTTCAAAAAAGGAGTTGATGAGCGAGATTTTTTTGCTAAATTCCAAAATTTTCTCGCTTTGCGTGCGTAGATCGGTGGAATTTTGCTCTAAATTTTGTGTATTATTTTGCGTAATTTCAAGATTTTTGATGCGCAGCACGAGACCTTTATTTAGCTTGAGATAAAACCCCTCAAGCTTTGCAAAGCCCACATCCAGCTGCGAAATCGCAATACCGTGTTTTAGACCTACCGCGCAGACTATAAAAAGTATGGTTATGCACAAAAAAAATTTAGCCAAAGTTTTAAACATCATTGTCCTATCAAAAAGCTACGCTCAAAATCAAATCGGGCGTGCCGAAAAACTGCGCTTATAATATGAAATTTATTCAAAATTTTGGCTTATTTGCCTATAATTTCAGCTAAATTTTGAAAGGAACGCATGAAATTCTTTATAAAGCTCATCAAAGCGGCGTGCATTTGTATCGAGCTTGCGGCTATCGTCCTTTTGGCCGTGGGCTTTGATCTACACGAGCGCGTCGGCAACGCGACAACCGTGCAGATAGGTCAGGGCAGCTCAACGAAAATTTTATCGCAACTCTCAAAGAGCTATCCAAAATTTAGCAAATTCGACGCGAGGCTGCTTTCTTTTTACGGCGGCGCAAAAACCGGCGAGCTGGAGCTTAGTGGTGAAAATTTGCCCAAATACCAATTTTTGTATGAGCTAAGCGTCGCAAAGCCCGTGATGAACGAAATTAAGCTGATCCCGGGCGAGACTACGATCGTGTTTTTAAAACAGCTGGCGAAAGATCGCGGGCTAAGCTTTAGCGAGCTTGAGCGCGAATACAACGCCACGGCGCCGTTTTACGAGGGCTTTCTGGTGCCTGAAACCTACAAAATTAGCAAAAACGAAAGCGAAAAAAGTATCATCGACCACCTTGTTTCAAGCGCACAAAAATTCCACGAAGGATTGTCGCGCGAGCTTAGCGGCGACTATAACGCCACGACGTGGAAGCAGGTGCTGATCAAGGCCTCGGTCATTCAAAAAGAGGCCGCAAACACAGATGAAATGCCCCTCGTAGCCTCCGTCATCGACAACCGCTTAGCCAAAAATATGCGCCTTCAGATGGACGGCACGCTGAATTACGGCGAGTTTTCGCACGTCAAGATCACTCCGCAGCGCATCCGCACCGACACCAGCCACTACAATACCTACCTCAACGACGGACTTCCGAAAGAGCCCGTGTGCGTGGTCTCTCGCGATGCGATACGCGCCGTTTTCGCGCCTGCAAAGAGCGAGTATCTGTATTTTATGCGAAATAAAAAGACGGGGCTTCACGATTTTGCGCGCACGCAAGCCGAGCACGAGCGCAACGTAAAGGCGCAGAGGTAAAATTTAAGGCCGTTTCGGCATTAAATTTAAAAAACGAGATTTCGTCTTTAAATTTTAAAATTTAAACCCCGCAGTTATAAAAATGCGGACCGATATTTGGGAGATAACAATGAAAATAGCGATATTCGGCGCCGGAAACATCGGCGCAGCGGTAGCGAACGATCTTATCGTGAACGATTCTTTGAGCCAAAAGATAGACAGCATCGCGCTTGTGGATGCTGTAGAGCGGATCGCGCGCGGCAAAGCACTCGATCTAGCCCATACGGCGGCGGTTTATGAGCGCGACCTGCGCATAAGCGGCAGTACGGAGCCCGGCGACATAGCGGAGGCAGGCATCGTCGTGATCACGGCGGGGCATGCAAGAAAGGCGGGGCAGAGCAGGGAGGAGCTGTTTGGCAGCAACGCCGCCATCGTCGCGCAATGCGCGCGAGATGCCGCAAAATACGCGCCTGGCTCCATTATCGTCGTCGTTACCAATCCGCTTGATATGATGGTCTATGCGGCGCTGCAGGCTAGCGGGTTTGCAAAGGAGCGAGTCATCGGCATGGCGGGCGAGCTAGACGGCGCGCGGCTTAAATTTGAACTCGCGCGAGCGAGCGGCAAGGAAATTTCATCGATGAGAAGCGCGATCGTGGGTCCGCATAGCGAAGAGATGATCGCGCTTAAAAACGAGCTGGGATTTGAAATTTCGGATGAAATTTTCGAGCGCGCGGTGCAAAATACCAAACGCGCCGGCGCGCAGATCGGCGAGCTGCTGGGCACGTCGGCGTATTTGGCGCCCGCTGCGGGCATAGTAAAGATCATAAAATACATCCTTTTTGATACCTGCGGCACGCTCGCCTGCTGCGTCGCGGATAGATCGGGAGTGCCTTTGGGGCGCTTCGTAAGCGTCGGCAAAATGGGCGCGATAGAGAAAAATTTTGCCTACTCTGGCGAGTTTTACGCGCAGCTTGAGCGGATGCGTGAGCGGATAGCGGAGCTAAAGTTTTAGTGGAAATAAAGCGAATTCGACGCGACGCGGAATTTACAGAGCTAAAATTTTAAAGCGCAGAATTCTTGCGATAGAATTTGCAGCATCAAATTTCACTTTGGTAAGAAATTTAAGCTCGCGGAATTGTGTAGCGTAAAATTTAATTCGCTGCGGAATTTTAAAATTTGCGCAATTTTGCCTGCTGTGAAATTTTGTAGATTAAAATTTTACTTTGGCTCAGAATTTTGTATGGCGTAAAATTTTTAAACGCCACAAAATTTTAAAATTTAAACTCTGCAAAATTTAAAAACGAGAGGAATTTAATGTGATCAAAGCAGGCTTGCGCCGCAAAATTTCAAATTTTAAATCGCAAAGCGGGATTTGGTGCGGATTTTGATAAATTAAGGAGAAAATATGAGCGAAAATGAGAGCCAGCGCGCTGTCTGGACGGATGAGAGCCGCTGTAAGGCGTGCAACATCTGCGTAAGCGTCTGTCCTAGCGGCGCGATCGCGATGAGACAGGACGAGGGCGCCGTGCAGGGCATGATGATCGACGTGGTGGATGAGGGCGCCTGTATCGGCTGTAGGGAGTGCGAGTTGCACTGCCCTGATTTTGCGATTTTCGTTGCGCCCAAGGGCTTTAAATTTGCTCGTCTAAGCTCGCAAGCTAGAGAGATGGCTGAAAAAATCAAAAACAATAATTTTATGAAACCCAAGGACGCATAATGAGAGAGGTAATTTCCACAGGCAACGCCTTAATTGCGCGTGCGGCGATTGATTGCGGCTGTAATTTTTTCGGCGGCTATCCGATCACGCCGAGTAGCGAGATCGCGCACGAGATGAGCCGCTTGCTACCTAAGGTCGGAGGCAAATTTATCCAGATGGAGGATGAAATTTCGGGCATTTCTGTAGCTTTAGGCGCGTCTATGAGCGGTGCAAAGGCGATGACGGCAAGCTCCGGTCCTGGAATTTCGCTAAAATCAGAGCAGATTGGACTTGGCTTTATCGCTGAAATTCCGCTTTTAATCGTAAATGTTATGCGTGGAGGTCCTAGCACAGGGCTTCCTACGCGAGTGGCGCAGGGCGATATTTTGCAAGCTCATAATCCTACTCACGGCGATTTTCAAAGCATCGCGCTGTGTCCGGGCTCGCTAAAGGAGGCTTATACGCAAACCGTGCGCGCCTTCAATCTAGCCGAGCGGTTTATGACGCCGGTATTTTTGCTACTTGATGAGACGCTTGGACATATGCAGGCTAAGGCGGTGCTACCTGAAATTTCGGATCTAAAAATCGAGCGCAGGGCGGAATTTAAAGGTAGTCCGAAAGATTATGAGCCCTACGATGCTGCGTCCGATAAGCCCGCGGTGCTAAATCCATTTTTTAGGGGATATCACTATCACATAACGGGGCTGCATCACGGCGCGAAGGGCTTTCCGACCGAAAACGAGCAGATCGTGGATCGCTCTATAAAAAGGCTTTTTAATAAAATTTCAGCGCATGAAGATGAGATCGTGCAATATGAGGAATTTATGCTAGATGACGCCGAAATCTGCATCATCGCCTACGGCAGCGTTAGCCTGGCAGCAAAAGACGCGATTTTAAAGCTACGAGGGCAAGGCGTGCGTGTGGGGCTTTTTCGCCCGATCACGCTGTGGCCAAGCCCAGCGCACAAGCTAAGGGAGCTAGGGGAGAGATTTAATAAAATTTTGATCGCCGAGCTAAATTTAGGGCAGTATCTGCTAGAGGTGCAGCGCGCTTGCTTGAGGGATGATTTTAAGACGCTTCTTAAGGCAAACGGCAGGCCGATCAGCCCTAGCGAGATTATCGAGAAAGTAAAGGAGCTTTAAATGGCGTTTGATTACGATAAATATCTAAGAACGGACAAGATGCCTACACTTTGGTGCTGGGGCTGCGGCGACGGAGTGATCTTAAAAGCGATCATCCGCGCGATTGACCGCGTAGGCTGGAGTATGGACGATGTGTGCGTGGTAAGCGGTATCGGCTGTAGCGGTAGGATGTCGAGTTACATAGACTGCAATACCGTCCATACGACGCATGGGCGTGCGATAGCTTATGCTACGGGTATCAAGCTTGCAAATCCAGGTAAGCACGTAATAGTAGTTACTGGCGATGGCGATGGGCTTGCGATAGGGGGCAATCACACGATTCACGGATGCCGCCGCAATATCGATCTAAATCATATCTTAGTAAATAATTTCATCTACGGGCTTACAAACTCGCAGACTAGTCCTACGACGCCGCGCGGGTTTTGGACGGTTACGGCGCAATATGGCAATGTCGATCCCAGCTTTGATGCGGCAAAACTTGCGATTGCTGCCGGCGCAACTTTTGTCGGACGCGAGAGCGTGACAAATCCCGAAAAAATCGAGCGACTTCTAGCCAAGGGCTTTGAGCACGAGGGTTATAGTTTTTTTGATATTTTTAGCAACTGCCACGTAAATTTGGGTCGTAAAAATAAAATGAGCGAGGCGGTGCAAATGCTAAAGTGGCTTGATTCGCGCACGGTCTCTAAAGTAAAATTTGACGCTCTTAGCGAGGATGAGCGAGTGGGGCTATTTCCGCTTGGGGTTTTACACGAAGATAATGAGCGCACCGAATACACAAAGGCGTATCAAAAGGTGATAGATGCGGCACAAAGCGGCGAAGCGATAAATTTTGAAGGACTAAGATGAATCAATTAAGATTTGTGGGAGTGGGCGGTCAAGGCGTAATCTTAGCAGGCGAAATTCTAGCTGCGGCAAAGATCGCGCACGGCGGCTATGGAATCAAGGCATCTACGTATACCTCTCAGGTACGTGGTGGGCCTACGAAAGTGGATATTATCTTAAGCGATGAAGAAATTCTATATCCTTACGCGAGCGAGGGCGAGATCGATTTCATGCTCGCAACGGCGCAGAGCAGCTACGATGCTTTTAAAAGCGGCGTGAAAAAAGGCGGCGTGATCGTAATCGAGCCGAATTTAGTAGTGCCGAGCGATGAGGATAGGGCAAGCTTTAAAATTTATGAAATTCCAATCATTACCATCGCAAAATACGAAGTTGGAAATGTCATCACTCAAAGTGTCGTGGCTCTAGCGATCGCGGTAGAGCTTAGCCGCTGCATGGATGCAGGGCTCGTAAAAGCTCAAATGCTCCGCTCTGTGCCAGAAAAAACCCGCGCGCTAAATGAAAAGGCATATGATTTGGGGATGAAATACGCGAGAGAGTTTGGGTAAATTTAAAGACTCGGACAGAATTTGAGATTAAATTTAGATTTAGAGTATCTGATATGTTTTAATCTTGCCATAAATTCTATTTGGCGTTATCTTTATTTCTTCCTACAATATCCTCCTTAGGTATCTTAAGAATTCGTGTTTATAGATTTTGGCGGTTTTTCCGCAACTACTTTAAAACTATGCGATTAAATTTTTATCGCCCTTAATCTATCTTGCAATTTACATAATAATTATTGACTATTTGTCCAAATGTCTTTATATAGCCCTCGTAATTGTTATTATCTAAAATATATCTTATATAGTTGTATACCTCTTCCTTAAAATTATTAACCCCATAACTTCCGTAGTGTAGAACCTTATTATGATATTCTTCGTAGTTATCGTAAGAGCCGTAAAATGAAATTTTTCTATATTCTATACAACTTCTCTTATTGATAAAACTATCCTTTGCGTAGATATCCACAAAGTACTTGTCATCACTTAGAATCGCGAAAGCTTGCCCAATTGGTATATCCACATATTGTTCTGTTGGTTTACCATTCTCCCATTCACCCCCTTTAACGATGTCGTTCGTAGCCTCTTTTATGGTGTAATATTTCTTTAAAGCTTCGAAAGGCTCTAGCCTCTCAACCGAAACGTTTTCTATCAGTCCACCGCCCTCAAAATACTGATGTTTCGATGTAACTGCGGTTTTATTTACGTCATTTTCGACCACTAATTTTAAGGTTCGCATTATCTCATCCGTAGTTGGATTTTCTTCTATGATATAAAATTTAGGAGGCAATCCGCCTCTATCATCGCGCTGAACTCTATCAAGAAAGGTAGTATCTAAATATTTTTTTAAAATTGCATCGTCGCTAAAAGGAAATTTCATAACGAAAACGATTGAAAGCAGAGCCAACAGCGATAAAATGTACTTACGCTTTTTCAAATTTATCCCCTTAAAATTTAAAATTTCAAGGGCGCAAATTTACAAAACTAGCGCCCTTTAAAATTTCATAGATTGCTTTAAATTTCGCGAATTCGCCGCTCTTAAATTTTAAACGTCGCGGTGAAATTTTAAAATCCCACCGCAAGCTTTGGGCGGCCGTAATTTAACATCCCGAGTTCGGCTGCACCCGCGTTTCGCTGCCCGTGTGGATCAGCAGAGCTTTGCCGCGCTTAAATCTACACGGCGGGTCGGCTTGCACGGATGAGTACTCCTTGCCGTTTAGCTTGTAGATGATGTTGGAGCCCTGCACCGTTTTTTGGGAGTTTTGGATCGCATCTCCGGCGACTGCGCCCACTACCGCGCCGCCTACTAGCCCCACGGTTTCGGCTAAGCGCCTGCTGCTGCTATGTTTGCCGAGCTTATGCCCGATGACCGCACCCGTAGTTCCGCCCGCGACGCCGCCTAAAATTTTACCCGTATTGCCCTCGGAGCGCTCTACGTTGATTTTGGCGGGCAGGACATCGACGATCTCGATCCGATTGCTTTGCCTCATGCGGTTCGTTTCGCTCGCGTCATAAACATCGCCGCCGTATCGATCCTGCGGGGTCGCGCAGCCACAAAGTGCGATCGCTGCGATCAAACATAATGTGAAATTCTTCATGTTTTCTCCTTTATAATGAGCTACGAGCGGCATTATACTATGGATTTTTATACGAGCGGTTAAGTAGCAGCTTTAAAATTTTGCTGGCTCGCTGCCGCTTAAAATTAGCTGGATACGAGGCATTGTGCCGTATCTAGGCGCCTTATAAAATTTTATTTCATTCAAAATTTATCTTATTTTGTTAGAATCATTCTTATTTTTAAGGAGAGAAAATGAAAAAACTATTAGTTTACGCCACCAAAGGCGGCGATACGAAGATCGTGAGCGAATACATCGCTTCAAAGCTCGGATTTGAGATCAAGGAGGCTAAAGAGCTAAATGCGGAGGATTTGGCGGGAGCGGGCGCGTTTATTTTTGCGGCTTCGACACACGGCGACGGACAGATCCAGGCTAAATTTGACGACAAATTGGAGCTTTTGAATAAAACTGATTTTGACGGACGCAAGGTCGCGATCGTCGGCGTTGGCAACGTCGAGCGCCACGGCAACGATTTTTGCAGCGGCATGAGTGCGTTTTTGCCGGTGCTTAAAAAGGCCGATCTCATCGGCGCTTGGGGCGCAGAGGGATATAAATTTAAACATTCACGCGCCTTCATAAACGGCAAATTCGTGGGTCTTACGATCGATTTTAAAGGCGACGAGCACTGGCAGGCGAGGGCTGATAAATGGATCGCTGCGGTTAAAGGCGAGTTTTAGATATTTCAATTTTTGCGCGGCCGAGCGAGATTTGGGCTCATAAAGCCTAAATCTCGTTAAATTCCTCATTAAATTCCACGCTCCGCTTGAAAGCGGAGCCTCTTCATTAAAATTTTAAAATTTTTAGCTCAGAAAGTCACTGTGTTTTACAAGCCGTACCGCTTAAAATCGCGCAGATAGGATGAAATTTTAATCCGCCCAAGCCTCAATTCTGCTCGTACAACGGTCAATTCAATACGGCAATTTTATGCGATCGATTTATAAAATCGTCGCCCAAACCTCAAATATCAGCGCCGCATTAGAAAAGTTATTTTATAATAACCGTATATCAAAATTTAAGGCGATCTATGAAAAGGCTTCTATTTTTCGTCGTTTTTGCGCTGGCCGCTCTCGCCGCGGCGATCTACTTCAATCTCGATAGGCGCGAAGAGGTCGCGCACAAGGCCTACGGCATCATCGATATCAGGCAGAGCTCGCTTAGCTTCGAGCGCAGCGGCCGCATTAGCGCGCTTTATCGCGACGAGGGTGATTTCGTGCAGGCTGGCGATGTCTTGGCGGCTCTGGATACGGCGGATCTGAGCTTTCAAAGACAGGTTCAGATCGCAAGGTGCGACGGGCTTAAATTTAACCTGCAAAAGCTGCAAAGCGGCTTTCGTAGCGAGGAGATCGAGATAGCGGCGGCGAACGTAAACGCGCTGCAAAACGCCCTACAGCTCGCTACTTTGACGAACGAGCGCCTAAAGAGCCTAGGCAAAACAAACTCCGCATCCAAGCAGCAGATCGACGAGGCGTTTTACTCGATGAAGCGCACGCAAGCCCAGCTGCAAAGCGCGCAGGCTAATCTGCGTCAGCTTCAAAGCGGCTACCGCAGCGAGGATGTCGGCGCCGCCCGCGCAAATTTGGCAAGCTGCGAGGAAAATCTGAAATATCTGAATTACCAAATCGAGATGCAAAGCGTGCTAAAAGCGCCCTTTAGCGGGCAGATCAGAGCGCGCCTTAAGGAGCTTGGCGACATCAGCCTGCCCAGCGTGGGCGTTTTTGAGCTTAGCGAGGTAAAAAACAAGCGCGCGAAATTTTATCTAAGCGAAAATCAGCTCCGCTTCCTGCGTGCCGGGCAGAGCGTGCGGATCATCGCCGCGGACGGCTCTAGCGCGAGCGCAAAGGTCGCCTACGTGAGCCAAACCGCGATGTACACGCCACGCACGGTGCAGACCGAGGAGCTGCGCGCCGATCTCGTGTGGGAGGCGCGAGCCGATTTCAGCGACGAGGACGGCAGCTTTCGCTTAGGGCAGCCGATCAGCGTGGAATTTTAACGCGAGAGCGTCGCGAGTGAAATTTTAATGCACGAGCGAAATTTAGTGCGCGGGCAGCACTTTGGAGACTGCGGGCGAAATTTGGATAGCAGAGCCCATCGCCCGACAAAATTTTACGCAACGCCGTGCGAGACGCTCATACGGCGTGAGTCTGATGAAATTTTAAAAGCGCGCTTCGAGATGGAATTTAGATGGTGCTTGCTCGGCAGAGCAGGGCGATAAAATTTTTGCTACGTCTAAAGGTACATCGTTTCGGCGCAGACGACTATAAAATGCTGTACGTTTAGAACGAAGCCGTACAAAGGCGGCGTAGAATTTATCGCATGAGTTTTGCCCGAGCAGGCGGGGCTTTGGATAAAAGATCGGATTCTGCAGTGCGGCGAGTAAAATTTTGCCGAAATTTTGGCGCAAAGCAGCGCGAGTTAAATTTTAAAATTTGCGGCTCGGCGGCGAGGTAAAAGCCGGACGGCATAGCGGCTACGGGCTTTATTTCTGGCAGACCGTTTTGCGATAAACGAACGGCGATTGAGTACCGAGCATGGACGGTATAAAATTTCGCTACGAAACAAGCGGCGCGATTAAATACAGGTTGCAAACGGCGGTAAAATTTTGCCCAAAAGGCGCGGTAGCTGAAGTCGGTACTATGCTAAAGAAAGCCGATAATAGGTAAAATTTCGCCAAAAAGCGCGGCGGCGGTAAGATTTCACCGCAAGAAGCGCGATGACAGACGAGAGCTCGGCGCTCACAGCTCGCCAGGTGTCTGAAAACTCGCTTGCGTTTTGAAGCGAATTTATCGCAAACACTCGCGGTGCGCTCGATGTTTAGGATCGCGACGTTTTATGTGTGGATAGTTTGCGGCGTGCGTCGCGAAATTTAAAGCTCGCAGCAGCTACGAAACCACGACGTCTCGGCGGCTACAGAAGCAAGGCGTCGCGATAAAGAGCGCCTTTTCGGCGTGCGTAGGTCTCGTTCGTCGCGCCAAGCGATGGGACGAGTAAATAAAATTTGGAGCTAGGCTTGGATCTACTAAATATCGTAAATTTAAAGAAATTTTACCTGCGAGAGGATCGCAGCAAAAACGTCGTTTTTGAAAATTTCGATCTGCGAATTGGCGCCTCGCCGCGACTCATCAGCCTCACGGGCCCCGACGGCGCGGGCAAATCCACGCTTTTAAAGCTCATCTGCGGCATCATCGCGCCCGATTGCGGCGAGATAAAATTTGCTGGCTTCACTCCGAGCGGCGAAAATAAAGAATTCGTCCGCGCAAACGGCTATATGTCGCAGAGCCTGGGGCTTTACGAGGAGCTTAGCGTCTGGCAAAATTTAAACATTTTCGCAGGCCTAAAAGGGCTTGATCTAAAAGACGGCGAGGAGTATCTGCGCGGGCTTTTGCGCCGCGTGGGGCTTTTGAAATTTAAAGATTACGCCGTGGATTCGCTCTCCGGCGGGATGAAGCAAAAGCTCGGCGTCGCCTGCGCGATTGCAGCTCGTCCGCGGCTTTTGGTGCTAGATGAGCCCACAGTCGGCGTCGATCCGCTCTCGCGTAGCGAGCTGTGGGCAATCGTGCGCGAATATCTGGATCAAAGCGGCGCGAAATGCATATTTTCGACGGCGTATTTCGACGAGGCGGCGGATGCCGATCTGACGCTGATTTTGCTCGGCGGCAAGATCATAGCGCAAGATCCCGCCGCAAAGATCACCGCGGCGCTGCGGGACCGCACCTTTCGCATAGGCGGCGAGGATTATCAGAGCCTGGCGCGCCGTTTGATGTTTAAGACGCAAAGATTTTTAAAAAACTCCCCGCTCATCGATATCTGCCCTAGAGACGGCAGCGTCGATCTGCTAAGCGATGAGCCTACAAGCCTGCGCGATCTGCAGGAGTTTTTAAACGCGAGTCTAAGCGATGATGGTGAAAATACAGAGCGCAAAAACGGGCGCGGTGAAAATTTTAAAATTTCAAACGAAAACGAAGGCACTAAATTTAACGAAAATA
The DNA here is from genome assembly GCA_963530195.1 of uncultured Campylobacter sp. Classification (GTDB taxonomy): domain Bacteria; phylum Campylobacterota; class Campylobacteria; order Campylobacterales; family Campylobacteraceae; genus Campylobacter_B. The sequence goes on along the minus strand of CAUSCW010000002.1, from coordinate 11,749 downwards.
AGGACGCTAAATTTAATGAAAACGAAAGCGCGAAATTTAAACTCAGCCCGCGTGAGGCGAGCCTGGAGGATGCGTATATTTTTTTAAATAAAGCAGAGATCGGCGCGGCAAACTTCGGCTACGAAAAAAAGAGCTTCGATGCGGCTCAAACCGTCATCAAAGTGCGCGACGTGAGTAAAAAATTCGGCTCATTCACCGCCGTGGAAAATACGAGTTTCGAGGTCAAAAAGGGCGAGATTTTCGGCCTTCTGGGCCCAAACGGCGCGGGTAAGACGACGACGTTTCGTATGATCTGCGCGCTTTTGGGGATGAGCGGAGGCGAGATCTCGGTCATGGGCGAGGATCTGCGCTACGCCAAATCATCGATCAGATCGCGCATCGGCTACGTCTCGCAGAAATTTTCGCTTTATAAAAAGCTAAGCTGCTATCAAAATTTAGAGTATTTCGGCCGCAGCTACGGCATCGGCGGAGTAGCGCTGAAGCGGCGTATAGAGGAGCTTTTGAGCGAGTTTGGCTTGCAGCGGCTGCGAAACGAGACGTGGCAGAACCTGCCCTTTGGCGCGGGGCGCAACCTCAGCATGGCGTGCGCGCTCATCCACCGCCCCGAGATTTTGTTTCTCGACGAGGCCACCAGCGGCGCCGATCCGCTCTCGCGCAGGCTCTTTTGGAACCGCATAAATGCGCTCGCGCGCACCGGCGTGAGCGTGGTCGTGACGACGCATTTTATGGAGGAGGCGGAGTATTGCGATCGATTTTTGATCCAAGATCGCGGCAAAATCCTGGCGCTAGGCAGCCCCGACGAGGTCTGCGTGCAAGACGGGCGGCGGCTTAGCGTGCAACAGGCCTTCATAAACGAGGTGCAAAAATTTAGAAGCGAGGCGGGCGATGAGGGCTTTTGATCTAAATTTTACGCGAGCGGCGAGGATTTTTGATCCGAATTTTATGCGAACTTGGCGAAAACCAGCGTACCCGCGCGGTAAAATTTTAAACGGCGAAAGGGTTTTGCGGGGCGATGAAATTTTAAGCGGCGGCGGAATTTTGAGCGATCGGGCTTTAAACGTCGGTAAAATTTCAAGCGGCGGAATTTTAAACGACGGCAAATTTTGGATCGATAATAAAATTTTGAAAGGCGGCGAAATTTTGAATGAGGCATCGCGCGGCAGGACAGGGTGCGGATTTTTTAGATGGATACTGCGCGAGCTCCGCGCCGAAGCGAGCCCGCTTCGTCTGCGCCGTAAATTTCAAAGTGCGAGCGGCTCGCAAACGGATTATAAATTTAAAAGGGCGACTGCTCTGCAAACAGATCGCAAATTTAAAATGGCGGTCAGTCTGCGAGTAGCTTGTAAATTTAAAACCCCGATGCAAGAATTTCATAGCGGGTCCGCTGCCACAGAGCTTTTACGTCAAAAATCTAGCAGTGAAACCGCACTATGCAATCGCTTAAAATTTCAAAGCCCGCCGTATGCGATCAAGCGATCAAAATTTCAGGGCGCGATGAGCGAAATAGGCACGAGCAGTCCGTCTGCGCCGTTAAAATTTCAAATCTCGGTTGCCGCGCTTTTGCAATTAAAATTTAGGGGCGTACCAAATGCGATCACGCGGCTAAAATTTCAGGGCGCGATAGCCACAGCCGCATTTGCTGCGCGATTGAAATTCGGGAGTTCGCCGCAAGCGGCGCAGTGCCGCAAAATCCGAGCACAGGGGCAGGGCGGATGAACTTTACCTTTTTAAAAATCCTCGTAAAAAAGGAGTTTGCGCAGATCGCAAAGGACCGATCGGCGCTCGTGATCGCGTTTTTGATGCCGTTAATTTTGGTCGTGATCTACGGATACGCGATGCGGATGGACATAAAGCCCGTCAAAGTGGGCTTCGTAAGCGATCTGGGCTCCAAAATCGAGCGGGATCTGCTCTGCGGATTTTTGGGCTCAAAATACCTGCAAACCCGCGTCTACACGGATCTAGAGAGCGCGAGGAGGGATTTTAAGGCGCACGAGATCGAGAGCATTTTGTATTTTGATCCGCGCTTTGCGGCGAAATTTCAAAGCACTTTGGGCGGACTCGGCGGCGCGGGCGGCGGCGTAAATTTAAACCTATCTAGCGATGAAAGCTCCTCCACAGGCGGCGCGGACAATCTCCAAAATGCGAGCAGCGGCGCAAATGTCCGTCCGCTTGAGGACGGCGGCGCGGGCGCTAGCACGGAGAGCGGCATAAACGCCTCCGCAGGCGGTACCGGCGCAAGCGGGGAGGGTTCATACGGCAACGGCTCGGAAGCGGGCGAGAGTGCGAATTCTTTTGGCGGCGGCAGTGGAGTAGATTCCGGCGACAGCGCAGGCGACATAGGCGCAAATCAAGGCAGCGTAAATTCAATCGGCGGCGCAGGCGATACGAATACGGGCCTCATCGGCGGAGCAGACGATCTCCAAAATGCGAGCGGCGGCGTCAATGCAAGCCCTTACGCTAACGGCGCTGGCGGCGCGAGTAGCGCTGCAAATAACGGCGGTGGCTCAAGTAGCGTAGGCGGCTCAAGCGGTACAGGCGGCGGCTCAAATGGTGCAGGCGGCGCGAGCAGCACAGACAAAGACGGCGCCGAAATTTTCCTTATCCAAAACGCCACGCAGTCGCAGCTTGCGCTTCTTAGCTATGTTTACGTAGCAGGCGTAATCGAGCAGGTTTTGGCGCAAGATTACGGCTTTTTAAACGCAAATTTAAACGCCGCGGCAAGGCCCGTCAGCGTGAATTATCGCAGCTGGTTCAACGAAGCCAACGAATCGACGTGGTATCTCGTATCTGCCGAGTACGTGGGGATTTTGGGGCTCATCTGCCTGTTTATGGTCGCGGTCGTCATCTCGCGCGAATGGGACCGCGGCACGATCGCCTCGCTTTACAACTCCAACGCAAGCGCGCTTGAGATCGTCACTGCTAAGGTCGGCGCGTATTATTTCCTAGCGCTTTTGGGCGGCGCGATGACGCTCGTTTACGGGCAGACGCTTTTGGGCATCCCGATCCGCGGCAGCGTGGCGATGCTGCTGGCGACGCTTTGCGTATTCGTGCTGGAGATGACCTGCCTAGGCATGCTGATCTCGGCGATCTGCAAAAATCAATTCCTAGCGCAGGAATACGCCATCGTCATCGGCTATCTGCCCGTGACGCTGCTTAGCGGCATGATATTCGATCTGCGCGGACTGCCCGCGGCGGTCAACTTCATCGGGCACCTGCTGCCGCCCACATACGCAGTCGAGTCCTTTCGCATCTGCTTCCTCTCGGGCGGACAGAGTGCGACGCTGTGGGTAAACCTCGCCATTCAGGCGCTCGGAGCGGTTTTGTTTTTCAGCTTGTGCGTGCTTAGCGTAAAAAGGGGCGCACGATGAAATTTTTAAAATTTTCGCGCAAACAAACAGAGCGTGGATATGAAATTTTAAAATTTCTCGCCGCAAGAAGCTTTGTCTTACAAAGGGTGGCGGAGCTTTTAAATTTAACGCCCGCGCCGCCGCGCAATGGATTTAGAAATTTAAAATTTACGTCCGTGCCACGCAATCGGTTTGAAATTTTAAAATTTATGCGCGCTTTAGCGCGTCTTGCGAACACAGCGCAAAATTTTATATCGCAGCGTAGATTTAAAATTTTAAAGCTTGTTTGCGAGCCGCTTCGCGCTCTGCGCCGCGCTTTGTCGCGCGCAAATAAAGTCGAAATCGAAGTAGGGCGCGGATGCGGCATAGCAGAAAAACGGCGCGCGGTTAAGATTAATCAATATTTGAATTCTGCGCGACGCCGCATAGCGCTTCGTAGCGCAGCTGCACGGCACGGCTACAAAACGGCGCGTGCGGAAAAATTTAGCAAATTTGACCTCACGGGCGCGCTTTTAAATTTCATCTCCTTGCTGTCGCGTAAATTTAAACTTACGCTTTTGAAATTTGCGTACGAGGTGCCGCGCAATAGATCTGAAATTTTAAATTTCATGTTCGCGTCGTATAAGCTCAAGCTCGCGCTGCGGAAATTTACGCCCGCGCCGCGCAAATTTAAATCGGCGCCCGCGGTGCGTTTAAATTTCGCTTTAAATTCCGTGCCGCACGCCCGCGCCGCTAAATTTGAAAATGGCGTTAAATTTAAAGGTGCCACTAAATTTAAAAGGGGCGCGCTATGAATGCTCTGCGAAAATCCCTGCTTCGAATTCGCGCGCTGATAAAAAAGGAATTTTTGGCGATGTTTCGCGACAAGGGCACGCGCATGGTGCTGATCGTGCCGGTGCTGGTGCAGGCGATCATATTCGGCTACGGCGCGAATTTCACCCCCGAGCAGGTGCGCTACGCGATTTTGGACGACGCCCGTGATGCGACGTCCACCGCGCTGGTGCAGAGCATCGCCGCCACGCCGATGTTTAAAACAGATCTCGGCTGCAAAGACCTAACCTGCTTGCGCCGCGCGGTAAGCGAGGGAGAGGCGATCATCGGGATCTATTTCGGCAGCGATTTTAAGGATACGCACGAGCTTCTGATCATCGCGGATTCGCGCAATACGACCTTGGCAAACACCGTTATCGGCTTCGTGCAGGCCATAGCGGGGGAATACAACGCGCAGCATTTTGTCAATTTAATCAGCATAAATCCGCGCTATGTTTTTAACGAAAACACGATCACGCGCTACACGATCATGACGGGTATGATTTTGGGGCTTTCGATGATTCAGGTGCTGATGCTATCGGCGTTTAGCGTCTCCCGCGAGCGCGAGGAGGGGAGCTTCGATATGATGCTGATGACGCCCGCGAACCCGCTTGAGATGCTGATCGGCAAAGCCGTGCCGCCCGTACTGATCGCGATCGCGCAGGGGCTCGCGCTGTTTTTGATATGCGTATTTTACTTCGAAATTCCGTTTCGCGGGCGCTTTGCGGATCTTTTTGCGATCATCGCGATCTTTAGCGCCTGCAACGTAGGCATCGGCCTAGTGATCTCGACCGTTTGCAAAACCTCGCTACAATCGGTCGTGAGCTCGTTTTTGTTCCTGCTGCCGTGCATTATGATAAGCGGGCTGATAACGCCTGCGGACGCGATGCCGCGGTGGTTTTACTATATCGCGCACCTAGATCCGATGTATTATGCTAACAACTGCATGTGGCGGATCTATCTGGAAGGCGCGAGCCTAAGCGAGCTGTGGCATCTCATCGTGCCGCTGCTGCTGATAGGGCTTGGCACGTTGAGCTTTGCGGCGTCGCTTTTTAGAAATAAGCTGGATTAAAATTATGGCGGTCGTGCGCAGCGCAAAATACACGACGTGCAAAATTTTAAAATTTGAAAGGCGCGGCGGGTTTTAAATTTTAAATTTGCTTGAGGAATTTTAAAATTTTAAATCTACTTGAGGAATTTTAAAATTTCATAGCGACGAGAGGTTTGCGAAATTTAAAATTTAAACCTCTGCGCTTATATTTTCTATCTTGCTCCAGGCTAGCAGGTGCACGACGCTAGTTATTATGAGAGAGGCAAACGGCAAAAATTCCTTAAATGATGTGGCGACTAAAACTGCATCGGAATCGCCAATTTGCGGCTTGGAGGTAGCCAAACCGAAGGGTCCCGTGCCGCATAGTATATTTAGCGCGAAAAAGAAGGCGCAGAGCCACACGTAGATCCGAAAGGTCATTACGCCGCTTACGCTAGCGAGCGAAAAATTTATGCGAAGCCATGCTAAGATTATGTAGATTGCGGCTGCGGGCACCGCTAAATTCCATATAGTCTCTTCTATCATCTCTTTCATCGTTACTTCTCTGTAACAACCTGCCGGATAAAATAATAAAAGCGCCACGAAGCATATGCAGAGAATTACGCAGTTGCGGTAAAGCGCCGCCGCTTTTATGCCGCTAAGCTTTGAAATTTTTCTGAGCGCTCTTAGCCTATAAATCACCGAGAAACAGATAAGAGCGATAAAAATTCCGCTGACTATTAAGAACATTCCGCCGGAAGCAAGGCCTATCGCCTTAAAAACCGCGAGCACCGCCGCTAAAAACAGATCGATGCCGGTGCTGATCATCCCATTTTTTCTTGCCTGAGATACGGTGTCTTGCACGTCGTATAATTCCTTTTAAAAATTTATTTCAATATGCAAAAAGCAGATGTAAAACGCTAATCAAACCGGAAAGAGCGAAATTTCAAACCTCCGCGCTTATCTTTTCTATCTTACTCCAGGCTAGCAGGTGCACGATGCCAGTTATTACGAGAGCAACAAACGGCAGGAGCATTTTAAGCATTACGACGGCAATAGCCAAAGCTGAAACCTGCTCGGTCCGTGGCTCGGAAATGGCTATAGCAATAATCGCTGCGTTACATAGTATATTTAGCACAAAAAGTCCCACGCAGAGCCACACATAAGTCCGAAAGGTGCTTACGCCGCTTACGCGCGCTAAAGAAAAATTTATGCGAAACCATGCGACGATTATGTAAATAACGCCTGCGAAAAGCGCTAGTCCGAATATCGCCGCAAATGGATTATCACTCTGCCCGCCGTCTGCGTCAGGCTCTCTCGGATAAAGGTAATTGAGCACGAGCGCTAGCGCAAAAAAGCAGACGCAGATTATTATGCAGTTGCGATAAAGTGTCGCTGCTTTTATGCCGCTAAGCGCTGAAATTTTTCGGAGTGCCTGCAATCTGAAAAATACTGAAACACAAATAAAAGCAATCAAAATTCCGCTAGCGATATAATTTATCATCTCGTCGTCAAGGCGCCATGGCTCGCTGAAAGAGACATAGCCTACTACGATAAAAACCGCGGGTAGCGCCGCCAAAAACAGATCGATGCCGGTGCTGATCATCCCCTCTTTTCTTGCCTGAGATACAATGAATTGCATATATAAACCCTTTTTAAAAATTTGACCCGAAGTATATATAAACAAGCATAAAATATAAATTAAACCGATCAGATCGGAATTCTATCGCGACAAGATATTTGCGAAATTTTAAACGTTTACGCTTATCTTCTCTATCTTGCTCCAGGCTAGCAGATGCACGATGCTAGTTATTGTGAGGGTTATGGGGAATATCAAATGGTATAGTGCATTTAATGGAAAAAGGATGACGCAGAGCCACACATATGTCTCAAAGATCCTCACGCCGCTTACGCGCGCTAGAGCAAAATTTATGCAAAACCACGCTACGATCATGCAGATTGCGCCTGCAAACGCTATCAAAATGCACAATATCATTGCCAAATGCTTGTGTGAGATCGATAAAGGAATCGATAAAAAGATGCTTGTTATGGCAATGACACAGATGCAGACAATTACGCAGTTGCGGTAAAGCGCCGCCGCTTTTATGCCGCTAAGCGCCGAAATTTTGCGGAGCGCTCTTAGCCTGAAAAATACCGAAACACAAAAAATAGCAAAAATAATTCCGCCAGTGATATAGGTAGCCGTCTTGTTGGTGCTAAGCCCTAGCATGCCGTTAATAGCAATATCTAGCGCAACTAAAGTCGCAGGCACTGCCGCTAAAAACAGATCGATGCCGGTGCTGATCACCCCCTCTTTTCTTGCCTGAGATACGAGATCTTGCATAATAAGCCTTTTTAAAATTTATCCCGAAGTATACATAAATCGATGTAAAGCAGGAATTAAATAGCTAAATTTAAAATTTTTAAATTTCGTCGCGGCAAGCTTGCAAACTACGAAATTTCGGAATTCCAGGAATTCTACCAGAGCGAGAATAAAATTTCGCCGCGGGATTTAAAACGGAATTCCATATATGGATTTGCAGGCAGAATTCTACTACAAAAATTTTAAACCACAAGCGCGGTATCTTTCGTTGCGCGCTTCGAAAACCGGCAATCCGCAGGTAGAATTCCGCTATGAAGATTTCTACTCGGAATTCCGCGGTAAAATTTCACTATGGAATTTAGACTGGAATTCTAGGGCAAAATCTCGATATAAAATTTTAATCAGAATTTCAAGACGGCATTTCAAGACAAAATTCTGCGATTTAAATTTCGCTCAAGACAAAATCCCGCGATTTAAAATTTCGCGCCGATTGATGAGTTACTTTGTCGCGTCGCTACTTCACCTGCGCGCTGAAAATTTGCGTGATGCTGGGGATTTGCTCGCCCGCAACGTCAAATTCCGCCGTTTTGATCTGCACGCCATAGAGCGAGCTAAGCGCGGCTTCAGTTAAAATTTTGTTGCTTGCGCCGTAGTTGTAGCTAAGATCATTTCGCAAGATCAGTGTGCGATCGGCGACTGCGAGGGCGTGGTTAGGCTGATGGGTGGTAAAAACTATGCTCGCATCGCTATTTGAGCGCAGATTCGCGATGAGGCTTAGCACGCGGTCTTGGTTTTTGATATCAAGCGCGCTAGCGGGCTCGTCCAAAAACAGCACGTCGCTACCGCTAGCTAGGGCTCTAGCAAAGAGCACGAGCTGCCTCTGCCCGCCGCTAAGGGCGTTAAAGCTGCGCTTTTGCAGATGGGCGACGCCTAGCGTTTCCAGAGCGTCAAGGCAGATTTGAATATCCTTTTTGCCTGGTTTTGAAAAGAGCGAGATCTCGCGTACCCGCCCCATCAGTACGATGTCAAGCACGCTGTAATCAAACGCGACGTTAAAGCTTTGAGGCAAGAAAGCAAATTTTGCCTTGCGCACGATCTCGCCTTCTTTAGGCTGCAAAATCCCCATCATACACGACATTAGCGTACTTTTGCCTTGCCCGTTTAAGCCCAAAATCGCTAATGTTTGAGAGCTGGCAAGCTCGAAGTTTAAGTTGCGAAAGCAGAATTTTTCCGCCTCGTAGTAAAAGCCAGCGTTTTTTACCTCAATTAGATTTTGCATTTTTGGCACTCCTTTTTAGAAGTAGGGCAAAGATCGGGCTTCCGATGAGAGCGGATAGAATTCCTAAAGGAATTTCGGCGCTACTTAGCGAGCGAGATAGATCGTCGATTGCCAGCATAAAGATCGCTCCTGCGATGAAGCAGGCAGGCATTAGCTTCACGTGGTCGCTGCCCGCGATGAGCCTGGTGGCGTGCGGCACTACAAGACCTACCCAGCCGATATTTCCGCTGACGCTAACTTGTACGGCGATCAGAGCGGTGCAAAGCGCTAGGATAGTGCAGCGCAGAAACTTAACATCCACGCCTAGCACGCGCAAATCATCGTCATTTAGGCTGAGTAGATTAAACCGCCATCTCAGCGCAATTAATACTGCAGAAGCGGGCAGGGCGATCGCGCACATCAAAATTACCTTATCGTATCCTGCGCTTACGAAGCTTCCTAGTAGCCAAAAGACGATATTAGGCAGCACTTCCTCATCGTCTGCTAGATACTGCACTAAGCTCGTAAGTGCGGCAAATACGCCGTTAATGACTATACCTGCTAAAATGAGCGAGAAAATATCGGCGCGTGCTACGAATTTTGCCAAAAGATAGAGCAAAAATAGCGCCGCAAGCCCGAAGCAAAATGCAAAACCCGCAAGCCATAAGCCGCTCAATCCTAGCAAGATACAAAGCGCGCCGCCGAATGCCGCTGCGGTGCTAACGCCTACGATGTGCGGGCCAACGAGCGGGTTTTTAAATACCGCTTGCAAGCTCAAACCCGCGATAGCAAGCGCTCCACCGCAAAGGCTGGAGAGTAAAATGCGTGGAATTCTAACATCCAGCATCACACTTTTGGCGGCTTCATCGCCGCCTCCGCTAAAGAGAATTTTAAAAATTTCTTCTAACGGTATATGAAACTGTCCGCTAGCGAGTGAGATTAGCGCTAGCACTACCCAAAGGAGAAGTAGGATTAGGTTCAGCATTATTTTTGATATTTGACGCGGTAAAATTTTTCGTAGAATTCCTCAACTTTTTTATCAAAGTTTGCGTCCTTAAAATTTTGCGGATAAAGCTTCATCGCAAGCCATTCCTCGCCAAGCGCCATCGCTTCAGCAGTCGGATGCCCCCAGGCTTTAACGAATTCGGGCATTAGATAAATTCTATCCTCTTTCACGGCGCTAAGACCTTTTAGCGCAGGGTTTGCTTTAAGCTCGGCAGGTACTTGAGGATAGCGGTTTTGTACTAAGATAATCTGCGGATTCCATGCTAAAATTTGCTCCGGCGAAACCTGCTTGTAGCCCTTTATATCCGCAGCAGCGACGTTTGTCGCGCCCGCTCTTGCTAGCATTACGCCAGTATATTTGCCGCTACCGTAGGTCGTAAGATCGGGATTTGCCATATAAACTCTAGGTCTTTTATCTACGATAAAATTGCTAAATTTGGCATTTAAGTCAGCTTGCGATTTTTTAACGAAATCTATTAGTTCAGCGGCATCCTTTTCGTGATTGCTTAGTTCGCCTAGAATTTTAACTCCCTCGTAAAAGCCCTCATCGTAAGCAGCGAAGCTATCGCGCTCATCTTTAAAGGTCGGATTTAGCTTAGCCTTTTCCTCTTGTGCAGAGCTGAAAAATGAAATGCCTACGACCGGGATTTTTAACTCCTCCATTTTAGCGATATATTCTTTAGGGAAGTAGTTGACCACTACGACCGCATCAGGCTTTAGACTAAGCAGAGCTTCGTAATTGACATCTTTGATATCGCCCGGATTAGGTAGGTTTTTAAAATTCGGTGCCAAGCGATTATACTCTTTGCCTAGGCGCTGCTCCCAGCTTTTTAGGACGCCTACGACCTTATCTTGGGCGTTGATTTCGTTTAAGACATTGAGCGCTTCGTGGTGTAGCACGACGATGCGATTTACTTGATCCGGGATTGTGACCTTTCGACCGAGCTGATCGGTAATCGTGCGATCTGCAAAAGCCAGGCTAGCGCAAAGCGCTGCACCAAGAAGGATTGAGTGAAGTTTAAGCATTTTTTCTCCTTGAAAATTCCGCAAAATATGCGGGGTTAGAATAGCGGAATTATAGCCGATCGGTATAAAATCCAGATAAATTTTTATATAAATTTCATTTTGTCGTGGGGAATTTCAGATGCTTTCGTAGGGCAGAATTTTGTGATTTTACGCAGAATTTTGCTGGCAAAAATTTTTACCCGTCTCCTCTAGGCTGGCCGGATACTGCCAGGTGCCAAGCGAAACCGCAAACAGCAGGACCCAAAGCAGCAGTAGGGCGGAAAATTTCATTTATAGCTCGTGCGGTAGAATTTTTGATAAAATTCCTCTACTTTTTTGTTAAATTCCGCTTCGTCAAAGTGCTGCGGCTAGCCACCACTCGCCAAGCGCCATGGCTTCGGCAGTCGGATAGCCCCATGCTTTGGCGTATTCGGGCATCATGTAAATTTTATCCTCTTTGACTGCGCTTAAATTTGCAAGCTGCGGGTTGGATTTGAGCTCGGCCGGCACCTGCGGGTAGCGATCCTGCACGAAGATCATTTGCGGCGCCCACGCTAAAATCTGCTCTGCAGATACCTGCTTGTAGCCCTTGATACTCTCCGCCGCGACGTTTTGCGCGCCGGCTCGCATAAACATTATACCCGTGTATTTGCCGCTGCCGTAGGTCGTGAGGTCTGGATTTGCCATGTAAATTTTAGGCCTTTTATCCACGATGAAGTCGCTAAATTTAGCCTTTAGCTGCTCTTGCGAGGTTTTGACGAAGCTTATTAGCTCGGCGGCCTCTTTCTCGCGGTTTGCGACCTTACCAAGAAGCTCGATCCCGTCGTAAAAGCCCTCGGTGTAGGCCGCCTCGTCGTATTTGAAGGTTGGATTTGGCTTGCCCTTATCGGCGGCATCGCTGCGCTGGAAGCTAACCGCGACGACGGGGATTTTGAGCTCCGTCATTTTGTCGATGTATTCTTGCGGGATGT
>CAUSCW010000001.1:0-114164 GCA_963530195.1 uncultured Campylobacter sp. | reverse complement strand
TTTTGCTCGGCGGAGGTAAAATTTTAGCCGTTTCCAAGGGGCTTGATTTTCGAGTCGAGGGGCTTGAGGTTTATGATCTAGAGGGCAAAATTTTAGCGCCCGGACTCATCGATCAGCACGTGCACATCACGGGCGGCGGAGGCGAGGCGGGTTATCACTCGCGAACGCCCGAAATAACCCTATCGCAAATCATTCGCTACGGTACCACTACGGTCGTAGGTACGCTAGGCACTGACGGGTGCACGAGGAGCTTAGAGAATCTCTACTCAAAGGCCAAGGCGCTCGAATACGAGGGCATCTCGACCTTCATCCACACGGGCTCTTACGCGCTGCCTAGCGTTACATTTACGGGCTCTGTAACGCGCGATCTAGTGCTCATCGACAAGGTCATCGGCTGTAAGATCGCGATGAGCGACAACCGCGGCAGCTACCCGACCTCTCAGGAGCTCATCAAGACTCTGACGCAGATCCGCATCGGCGGAATGATCTCGAAAAAAGGCGGCGTGCTGCATATGCACATGGGCGGGCTCGCGGATAAATTCGACCTGATTTTTAGCGTGATCAAGGATTATTCGTTCCCTGTTAATTACTTTTCGCCGACGCACTGCGCGCGGACGAAGGAGCTCTTTGACGAGGCGATCAAATTTCAAAAAATGGGCGGTTACATCGATATCACGAGCGGCGGAAGTAAATTCGCCCCACTTCACGAAGCCATCGCATACGGGCTTGATAACGGGTTAAATTTAGAGCGCCTAACGATGAGCTCGGACGGCAATGGCAGCGTGCCTAGATTTGACGAAAACGGCGCGCTGGTTGGCTACGGCTGCGCCTCGTGTGAGACGAATTTAGAGGTCTTGCAAGCCTGCGTGAAAAATAAAATCCTAACCATCCCGCAAGCGCTAAGCATGATGGGCAAAAACGTCGCAAAATACCTAAATCTAAGCGGCAAAGGCGAGATAAAGGTAGGCTTTGACGCCGATTTTGCGGTATTTGACGAAGCTCTAAACCTAGATAGCGTAATCGCGAAAGGGGAGTTTTGCGTAAAAGAGGGCAAGCTTGTAAAAAAGGGATTTTTTGAGTGAAATTTCGCCGCTTTATTAAATTTGGCGAATTTAAATTTGACATATAATCTTACTCGCGCCCTTTGTGGTCATCTCATCTTTGCAGCGCAAAATTTAACCGCGCCGAGGTTTGGATTATATTAAATTTAGCTTTAATTTAGCTATTTTTAAATATAATCTCAGCTTCAATTCACACACACCAATCCTAAAATTTGGTTACGTTTGTTAAAAACAAATGTTAACGGGTGTGGAGGAGAAACCTAAATTTCGGGGCAACCCACAAGGAGAAAACTCATGGTAACAATGAGAGATTTGCTAGAGTGCGGCGTTCATTTCGGACACCAAACACGCAGATGGAATCCGAAGATGAAAAAATTCATTTTCGGCGAGAGAAAAGGTATCTACATCATAGATCTACAAAAAACTATCCGCTACTTTCGCTACACTTATAATATCGTGCGCGACGCGGCTGCCGAGGGCAAGACGATACTTTTCGTAGGCACCAAAAAACAAGCCGGCGCGACGCTAAAAGAGTACGCCGAGAAGTGCGGCATGCCTTATGTGAGCCACAGATGGCTAGGCGGCATGCTGACGAATTTTTCCACTATCAAACAATCGATCCGCAAGCTCGAAGTAATTGAGACTATGGAAGAGGACGGCTCGATAAATTTACTAACCAAAAAAGAGGCGCTAATGCTTCGCCGCAAAAAAGAGAAGCTCGAGCTTTATCTAGGCGGCATTCGCAATATGAAGGGCTTACCGGATATGATCTTCGTCATCGACGTTGTAAAAGAAAAGATCGCCGTAGCGGAAGCTAACCGCCTAAAAATGCCGGTTATCGCGCCTTTGGATACCAACTGCGATCCGGACGTAGTCGATTTCCCGATACCTGGCAACGACGATGCGATCCGCTCGGTTCAGCTTTTCTGCCAAGAGATGGCTGAGGCGATCAACGAAGGCAAGGCACTTCGCGATCAAGACGCAAGCGAGGATGTCGAGCAGAGCGAAGCCGTCAGCGACGAGGAGAAAGAGGAAGTCGTAGCCGAGGCGATGAGCGAAGAGGATTTTGACGTAAGCGAGGACGAAGAGTAATGGAAATCAGCGCGCAAATGGTAAAAGAGCTCCGCGAAAGCACCGGAGCGGGGATGATGGATTGCAAAAAGGCTTTGGTTGAAACAGACGGCGATATGGACAAGGCCGTCGATCTGCTTCGCGAAAAGGGCCTCGGAAAGGCTGCTAAAAAAGCCGACCGCCTAGCTAGCGAGGGTCTAGTGAGCGTCGAAGTGGGCGCGGATCATAAGATCGCCACGATAAGCGAGATAAATTCCGAAACCGACTTCGTGGCTAAAAATCAAAATTTTATAAATTTAGTTAAAAATACTACTCTACATATCCAAAGCAAGGGCATTAGCAGCATTGATGAGCTAAATTCCAGCATCATCGACGGCGTTAAATTCGATGAGCATCTAAAAAGCCAGATCGCTACGATCGGCGAAAATTTAGTCGTTAGAAGATTTGAGACGATTAAGGCAGGCGCAAACGGCGTGGTAAACGGCTACCTGCACTCAAATGGTCGCGTAGGCGTCATCATCGCAGCAGCTTGCGACAGCGAGCGAACTGCGGAGGGTGCGAAGGAGCTTATAAAAAATCTCTGCATGCATGCAGCCGCGATGAAACCTCAGGTTATCAGCTATAAAGAGCTTGATCCCGATTTTATCGAGAAGGAATTTTTAGCTCTTAAAGGCGAGTTTGAGAAGGAAAATGAGGAGTTTGTGCGTTTAGGCAAGCCCCTTCATAAGATCCCGCAGTTTGGCTCGCGCGCGCATCTAACGGACGAAATTTTAGCCAAAGAGATTGAAGCTTTAAAAGATGAGCTTCGCAAGCAAAATAAACCTGAAAAAATTTGGGATAAAATTTTACCGGGTCAGATCGATCGCTTCATTGCCGATAATACTCAAATCGATCAGCGCCTCACGTTGCTAGGGCAATTTTACGTAATGGACGATAAGAAAACCGTCGAGCAGGTGATTGACGAAGAAGCTAAAAAACTAGGCGGCAAGATCGAGATCGTAAAATACGTCCGCTTCGAAGTGGGCGAGGGTCTAGAGAAAAAGAGCGAAGACTTCGCTGCCGAAGTAGCGGCTCAAATCGGCTAAATATGGAACTTCTAAAGGGCGTAAATCTTACTCACGCGTATGATTATACGCTCTTTGAAAATGTAAGCTTAAGCGTTGGGGAGAGCGAGAGTATCGCTATTTTGGGCGTTAGCGGCTGCGGCAAATCGACCCTGCTTCATATTTTATGCACGCTTTTAAAACCGAACTCGGGCGAAGTGATCTACGGCGGGCGCAGTATTTACGAGCTAAGCTCCGATGAGAGACTTAAAATCCGCCGCAACGACTTCGGTATAATATTTCAATCCCACTACCTTTTTAAGGGTTTCTCCTCCGGCGAAAATATCGAACTCGCCGCCAAACTTACGAATAACGCGATAGATGATGAAATTTTAAAAAAGCTTCAGATCGAACATACTTTAAAGCAAGGCGTGGGCGAGCTTAGCGGCGGTCAGCAGCAGCGCGTGAGTATCGCTCGCATACTTTGCAAAAAGCCGCGCATAATCTTTGCCGACGAGCCTACTGGAAATTTAGATAAAGATACCGCAAACGAGGTCATGGACGTGATTTTTGATTACGTAAAATCCAGCCGTGGCGCGCTCGTACTCGTGACCCACGATGAGAATTTAGCGCAAAAATGCTGCAAAGTTTATCGCCTAAATAACCGAAATTTAGCACAAATATAAGCAATTAATAACCAAAAATATCTTACAATAGCCCAAATTCTTTCTAAAAGGTCATAAATGAAAATTCTACTTGACAATCACAATGAGCAGGTTGCAAGTGTCGTAAATATTTGCTGCGAGCGCATCGGTGCGGACCTGGTAGCATATAGTGCGGACGAGAGTGAATATGATTTGACGATAAAAAATTATGAAGATGGCGATGATATTTCAAAATTTGATCTTAATAAGACGCTGTTTCTGACGCCTAAAAATGTTTCGGTGCCAGGAGCGCGATACACCCTTACCAAGCCTTTTTCACCGCTTGAGCTCATTACATTTATCAGCGAGTTTTCGGTTCAAAATATGAGTGTGCAGGCGAAAGAAAAAATGGCGAAAGAATTTGCCAACGCAAGCTCTGTGATGAAGGAGATCGATGCGATTGACCAGGCAAATTCCGCTTCGGGTAGTAATTTTGAAGAGCTCGTGGATAGCTTTTATGACTCTGGCAAAAATATACCGCTTTCGCAGCTGGCAAACGATATAGCGCCCGAGATTGCAGATGATGTGCCGCTTTCGCAGTTACTAGGTGATATACCGCGCACGGACGAGATCGCAGATGATATTCCGCTCTCACAGCTTGCAGATGAAGCGGCTCTTGCGGACACCATCGCCGATGATACGCCGCTTAACGCCGTCGCAGAAAAGATTGCGGATAATATCGCAGACGATATGCCTCTAAGCTTGGCTGCTAGCGATATCCCTGAGGATGTGCCGCTAAATAGTATCGGCACAAGCGAGCCTGCTGAAAATAATCATACGCTCCAGGGCGAAATTCCACTCGCAAAGGATCACGCTCCGATAGCTCTAGCGGCGCTAGATGATGAAAATCCTAAGAATTTCAAAACAGATAAATCGCAGACGGAAGATGAAATTCCTGCCACACGGGCAAGCGAAACTCTACCGCTTGCGCAGCAAGACGAGCCGCAAAGAGCTGATAGCTCCAATGAAACTGCTGTTGAAAAAAGGGTAGACGCTGCGCCTAATCTAGAGGAAGCGAAAGACTCTGCGGACGTTACGCTTGAACAGCATGAGTCAGACGGCTCATTTGCCTATAAAACAGAGGAAAGAAAATCTGCCTCGCAAGTAGTGCAAGATGCAGCTGGCGCGTCTGTTAACAGTGGATTTGATATGGATTTTTCCAGGCTTTTCGATAGCGCTGGCATGCCCGTGGAGGAGTTTGGCGGATATGATAATTTTGCCACGGCTGCGTTTGCTTCCGATGAAAAAGAGGATAAAAAATCTGCGCATGATAAAAATAAAGCGGCTACGGATTTTCAAAAAACGCAAATTTCGTCTCAATACGAGGTCGCTTCAGATACGCCGATTGCGTTAGCGGGCGCGGGCGATATACCTCGCGAAAATCTTTATAACGCCGTTCCGTTTCAAAGTATGGAATTTACTGGTGGACTTGCACAGAATACGCCTATGTCTGCTCATAATGAAGCGGGGGATTCAATTGGCGCAAATTTCGCAGCTTCCGCGAATTTCGTAGCTTCTACAAATTCTACTCCTGCGCCAAATTTTTCGGAGCTAAACTTGCCGCACATATTAGATGCCTCAGATTTACCGAAGCAAAGCGAGCAAGCCAATAGCGTTGCCGGCGGGTTTGCGGACGGATTTTTGCGCGCTATGGAGGGCGATTTCTCAAACTCGTTTGCCGCAAGCTCCGCTGATAGCGAGCAATTTAAATCCGGCAAGCCCGCAAAGAGCGCTGCGCAGCAGATAAAATTTAATGCTTCAAAGCCTATATCAAAGGCTTCGGAGCGCGCAGAATTTAAAACGCATAAATTCGGCGCGTCCGAGCAGGTAAATGAGATGAAATTTGGCGCGCAATCTACGCCGAATGAGCTTGCCGCTTCGGCTGCGGCGGAGTTTGCCAGCCTTATGGCAAGCGAGTTGGAGCCCAGCGTCAAAAGCGAGCCGCTGCGCAACGAGCATAGCAAAAAACCGAGCGCCGAGGAGCTGAAAACCAAGTTGCGTGATGATCTAGAAGCGGGCATCGCAAACACGATCGAGAAATTTGCGGGCAGTAAGGACGCTAAGGACGCGCTGAAGGACTTTAAGATCAATATCGACATATCGTTTGGAGATAGATAGTGAAAGGCAAAATTTTGCTCGTCTCCGGTCCTAGCGGCAGCGGCAAAAGTACGCTTATAAAGCGTCTTATCACAGAATTCAGCGAGCAGATATACTTCTCGATCTCCTCTACGACGCGCGAAATGCGTGCGGGCGAAGCGGACGGCGTCAATTATCATTTCATAAGCGAGAGCGAGTTTTGCGCAGGCATCGAGCGCGGAGAGTTTTTAGAGTGGGCATTGGTCCACGGCAAATACTACGGTACTTCGCTAAAAGCCGCTACGAGCGAGCTTGAGCGGGGTAAGATCGTGATTTTTGACATCGATGTGCAAGGATATGAGATCGTGCGTAGCAAAGTGCCTAAAAGCGAGCTTACTAGTGTATTTATTACTACGCCGAGCTTGTCGGAGCTTAGAGATAGGTTGCGCGCTCGCGGTGATAATGATCCCGCCGATATTGCTTTGCGCCTACAAAATGCGCAAGAGGAGATGGAGCGCCTAGGCGAGTATGATTATTTCATAATAAACGACCGCCTGGAAGCGGCGTATGAAAATTTAAGATCAATCTATAAAACTATCAAATTAGAAACGGCGAGCCGCGACATAGGCAAGCTAATCGAAATTTGGAAAATTTAAAGGAGAAAAAAATGGGTTCTATGAGTATTGGACACTGGCTGATTGTTTTGATCGTTGTTGTGTTGCTGTTCGGAGCGAAAAAAATCCCAGAGCTTGCAAAGGGTCTAGGACAGGGCATAAAGACTTTCAAAAAAGAGATGGAAGAGGACGACGAACCGCAAAAGGTCGAGAAAAAGATGGAGCAAGAGGTCAGAGACGCCGAAATCAGCGATACTAAAAAGGCGTAAAGGATTTGAAAAATTTAGTCTTAAATGAAATTTTTAAAATTTTATCTCGCAAAGTCGTTTTAGAAAAACCCAAAGATAAAAGTTTGGCTCATTACGCCTCGCCCGAGGCTTTTGCGCTGGCTAAGGAGCTGCGAAAGGCGCCAAAGCTCATCGCCGAGGAGCTTGCGGCTAAATTTAAAGATAGCGAAATTTTAAGCGCCACGGCGGTGAACGGCTATCTAAATTTTCATCTAAAGCCCGCCGTGTTGGGTGCTCTTGCTGAAAATGCTCTTAGATTGGGTGGTGATTTTGCGAAAAACGACGCGAAGCTCGGACGCGGAATTTTATCGGCTTCGGAAAAGCTTTGCGCGAGTGAGCCTGTTTGCAAAGATTCCGCTGCAAATCTGGCTATAAGCGGTAACGACGCCGCTAAATCGCAGAATTCCGCCGCTAGTCAAAATTTTATTTCGCAGAATTCTGCAGAGGCGACAAATTCCCTCGTAGCATCAAATTGCGATGAGGCGCAGAATTCCGTCGCTATGCCGCAAAAAATTTTGCTTGAATACATCAGCGCCAATCCGACCGGTCCGCTTCATATCGGGCACGTGCGCGGCGCCGTTTACGGCGATACGTTCGCGCGTATCGGAGGCTATCTGGGGCACCGCGTCGATACCGAGTACTACATCAACGACGCGGGCAATCAGATCGAGCTTTTGGGTACTTCGATCGCGCTTCGTGCGCGCGAGCTCGCGGGCGAGGACGTGAGCTACCCCGAGAAATACTACCGCGGCGAGTATATCGACGAGATCATCCCTCTTGCGCGCGCCCAATTTGGCGATGAAATTTTCCGTGACGAATCGCGCGTTTTGATCCTTGCGGAGTTTGCTAAAGATGAAGTGCTAAAGATCATCCAAAAAGATCTCGCAGACGCCGGCATCCATATCCAAAACTGGGCTAGCGAAAAGAGCCTCTACGGCGAGCTTGAGCCTACGATTAAGAAGCTTGAGCGCAGCGGTAAGATGTATGAGCAGGAGGGCAAAATTTGGATCCGCTCATCGCAGCTCGGCGACGAAAAGGATCGCGTCGTCATCCGCGAGGATGCGCGCCCGACCTATCTTGCGGGCGACATCGTCTATCACAACAACAAATTTGAGCGCGGTTACGATAGATGTATCAACATCTGGGGAGCCGATCATCACGGCTACATCGCGCGCCTAAAGGCCGCCGTGCATTTTCTGGGCTACGACGAAAGCAGGCTTGAGATCATCCTAATGCAGATGGTAAATTTGCTCAAAGACGGGCAGACCTACAAGATGAGCAAGCGCGCGGGCAACGCGATTTTGATGAGCGACGTGCTTGCCGCGATTGGCAGGGACGCGATGCGCTTTATCTTCATTAGCAAAAAGGGCGAGACGCCGCTTGAGTTCGACGTGGACGAGCTCGCGCGCGAGGACAGCAGCAATCCGATCTTTTACATCAACTACGCTCACGCGCGGGTCAATCAAATTTTTACCAAAGCGGGCAAGTGCGAGGCGGACGTCCTAGGCGCGGACTTTGGCACGCTAGATGAAGCGGGGCTCGGCCTAGCTTTTGCGGCGCTTAGCTTGAATGAAATTTTAAACGACGCATTTAATTCGCGCGGCTTGCAGAAGCTGCCAGATTTCCTAAAGGCGCTCGCAGCGGACTTTCACAAATACTACAACGAAAACCGTGTCGTAGGCAGCGAGAACGAGGATGCGAAGCTCAAGCTGTTCGCTCTCGTAGCGCTTAGCATCCGCACGGCGTTTGCTCTGATGGGCCTAAGCGCGAAAGAGAAGATGTAGCCGCGCGGGCTACATCTCGCGCCGATCGCCCTAAATCTCACGAACGAAATTTATGATTTAAATACAAAGCGAAATTTTACGGCGAAATTTGGGATGAAATTTTATCGCGAAATTTGATTTAAAATTCTATCGCTATGAAATTTTAAAGCTAGTTCTAAATTTGCGGCTCGTAAAATTTTAATTTTAGAATTTTACGGGCTGTTTTGCGGTATTACTGCGGCTCCAGGTGCGGTTCTTAAAATTTAAAATTCGGCTGCAAATTTACCGCTTGCGGAATTTTGAAATTCTAAAATTTTACGGCGCGGAAGCTTTAAGTAAAATTTTAAAACAAGGCTTGAGGTACTAAAATTTTGCGCAGATTAAATTTCATGTGAGGGAATTTCATCCGTAAAATTTACTCGGGCGGGATTTGCCTGCAAGAGTACTCCTTAAGCCCCGCGGCGCATCGCCGCAAAAAGGATAGATATGAGAAAGATCATCGACATAGCGGCGCTTTCGATTGCCGTTTGCATCTTGGTTATGGTGCTTTTTTTGCCGTCACCCGTTTTGTCGTTTAAGTGCTACCGCGGCGATGGCGTAAGCTGCGCGCAGCTAGGGCGCGACAAGCTCTCCCGCGGAGATTACGACGGCGCAAAGTTCGCTCTTGCTAAGGCTTGCGAGGCGGGCGAGAAAGATAGCTGCTTTGATTTGGGTGCCCTATACGACGGCGAGGGCAATGCGACGCAAGCGGGCGTATTTTATGCCGCAGCGTGCGATAAAAACGTCGCCGTAGCCTGCCACAAGCTAGGCAACCTATATCAGCGAGGGCGCCTGAGTAGGGACTTCGTTGCGGCAGCTCGGCACTATGTCAAGGCCTGCGATTTGGGCTACGCCAAAAGCTGTCATAATGCGGGCGTGGTCTATTTCACGGGCGGTTTTGGGCTCGCGGCGGATCCTGCAAAGGCGGTGAGCTTTTTCGAGCGAGGTTGCGACGGCGGGCTAGTGGATAGCTGCTATAACGCCGGCGTTGCGTATGATAAGGGTCTCGGCGCGCCGCAGGATCGCGACAAGGCGGAGAAGCTTTACACCAAATCCTGCGAGCTGGGCTACGGCGATGCCTGCAATAATTTAGGCTATTTGTATGTGAGCAAGGGGGATCTGCGCGGATTTTCCAAGGGGCTTGGATGCGTCAAAAAGGGCTGCGACGCGGGCAATAAAAAATCCTGCCAGCTCTACGAATTCATGAAAAACGAAATTTTAAAGAAGTAGGCGCTTGGTAGCCCGGCGCACATTTGCCGATTTGCACTGCCTGTGCCGTGCACGCCGCCTGTTTTGTATTGCTCGCCGTGCGTCGTATGGCGTCCGTCGTACGCTGTCTGCCTTGCACTGCCTGTTTGTGTTGCTCGTTGCGAGATATCGGTTTTGCGATGGCTTCTGCGATATTGCCGCTACGGATTTGTGAGCTTTTACGGCGCGGAATTTAGCGCGGAAGCAAAACGCGAAGCTGTGTTTGAGGAGGTAAATTGGAATATGAGATCACGGACGAGGTTCGAAATCTCCGCGTCCACGCTGCAAGAGGAAATAGCAAAATTTGGATATTTTTCGAGATAGACGGCGTGAAGCTGCGCGGCGAGTTTAACGATATCCCCGTGGAGGAGGGCGAGCTTGCGCGCGCGTATTTCATCCGCGGAGGATACGCAGGCAGCTATGTGATTACGCGAGTTTGGGTAGCGCGCAAACCAAGCCCTTTGCGCCGCAAGCTGGGGATCGCGACCGCCGTATGCACGCTGGGCTTCGGCGCGGCGCTGTGGATCGTGGGCTTTGGGATTTTAAACGTCGGCGGGAGGGGCTCTCTAATTAATTTTGTCTGTGTTGCCGCCGCAGGATTTGTGGTGTTAAAAGAGGGTGCGGGCAATCTAAGAGCGTGGCTAAATCAACGCACGTCCGAGTAGATCGCCGCTGCGACGCGAATTTCATAGATTTACAAATCCGCCGAATAAAATTTACTCACGCCCGCCGTATCTTTGCGGCGTAAATTTTGCTAAAATTTGCTCAGAGCGAGAAATCCGCCGCATAAATTTTAGAAAAAGGTAAAATTTTGAATCTAAACGAAGCCATAGTTGCCACCGCCAAAAAGCAAAAAGAGTGCCGGCTAGCATTTATAAAGTATCTGTTTTTAGGAATTTTATTTATAATAGTGCTACCCGTAGGCGGCGGGTTTGCCGTAGGGCACCTTTTTGAAAATCGCCTTGCACCGCTATTTTTCATCATTATCTATATTCCGTTTTTTCTCGCCGCGCTAATGGCTAATGCTAGCCGAGTGACCAGCGAGCTGGGGGATTACAAAGCGTTTTATAAAGACGTTTTCGTCTGCGCCGCCATCCGCGATGTTGGTCCAAATTTTAACTACGATCCGAATGCCGGCATCAGCCGTAAAGAATTTCGCAAAATCGGCATCTATTCGCCGGATGAATTTCGCGCCGAAGACCAAATCAGCGGCATTTATAACGGCGTCAAATTTAACCTCAGCGAAGCGATCCGCATCCCAAACGGCGCGACGCTGGAAATCGGCGACTCGGCAGCGCTAAATTTGCTATCCGCGATAATTTTTGCATGGGAGGCGATGAAGGATATGCAGGCGTTCAGCGGCTCGGTCTTGGTCTGCGAGTTTTACAAGAAATTTAGCGGGCAAACGATAGTCGCGAGTCGCACGTTAAACACCAGATTTTTAGGCGAAAAAGAACAGATGGACGACATGTTTTTTAGCAAAGAATTTAGGGTCTTTGCGGATGATAAGGTTGAGGCGAGGTATCTTTTGACGCCCGCGTTTATGCAGCGCCTGCGAGAGCTAAAGGAAAAATTCGCGGGGAAAATGGGGGTGAGCGCGGCGTTTATGGACGATAAGCTTTATCTATTTTTAAACGGAGCAAAAAACAAATTTGAAACAACGCTCTTTTTGCCGCCGCCTAGCCTCAAGGACGCCGCGGGGATCAAAAAGGAAATTTCAGAGCTTTTATCTATCATAGACGAGTTAAATTTAAACCCGGATTTAAGCGGAGCGGCGATTTTGGCTGATTAATGCGCGCCGCTATTTATCGGCTAAAATTTACTTGCGCTGTAGCTAGGATCGCCGCTATTCTCCGCTGCCGACCGAGATCCGCTATGGCTTGGATCGCTCATTTTCGCTACCGACCGGGGCGCGCTTAAGTAGCTCCTGTTCGCGAGCGAATAATCTGCAAAATCTCTCCCAGTCGTGCAGATAGACGAGCCTATGCTTTTTGCCGCTTTCGTCTATATATATGCCCTGCGTCGAGCCAAGACTCATCTTTTGCCAGTAGCCGAAAAACGGCAATGCCTCGATGTCCTCTTGCAGCACGCCTCGCATCATGCCGTTATCGTAAATTTTTAAATCATAATAAGTCATTTCCATTTTTAACCTCTCTAAATTTTATATCTACGAAATTCTGCCGCGATAAAGTTCTGCTTTCTTAAAATTTACCGATATAAAATTCTGTAAGCTGGATTTAGAATTTTAAAATTCTGTGCACCGCTAAGTTTGCCGCGAATTCCGCCCCTTTAAATTTTGCGGCGTCAATCCTCGATGAAGCCCTGTAGAATTTCACCGCAAGTAAAATTTAGCCCGCCAGCGCCTTTAGCTGATTGACGTTTAGCCCGTCAACCAAAATATAGCTCGCATCGATGAAGCGGTAGTTTTGCTTCGGCAGACGCGCGATAAACTCGTCGTATTCCAGCTCGGCGATCGCGCGGTAGTTACCTGCGTCGTTTTCGTCGCCCTCTATGCCTATTAGCGCGATCTGCCAGCGCGCGACGTCGTTATTTTTTAGCATCTCCGCGTTTTGCCACTCCACAAACGGCTTGTAAGGCAGGATAGTGGGCAGGTCCTGCGTGAGCGCGTATGAGCCCATTATCGTGCCGTCATCTCCATTTCGGTAAAACCTCTGGTGCGCGCTGTAAGCGTCAAGATATTGCATCTCGGTCAGCCGCTTGCTAAACTCGGCGGCGGGGTTATACGAGGCTAAAATTTCATCCATTATCGCGCGGTTTATCGCAAAAGGCCTCTCTACTCCGTAGCAAAAATTTACCTCCGTATCGCCCTTTAAGTGCTGATCTATCGAATGTAGTCCCGCCGCTATATCGCGCTCGTAGTCGAATTCCTCTATCGTGTCGTGGGTATAAATTTCGCCGTCTTCACCAGCGATCTCGCTTCCTAGCTGCTTAGATAGCGCCTGCAGATACGAGATCGCCAAAACCCAATCAAAGATCGTCGCGGGCGTATTTACGCGCACGGCGTAGCTTTGCTGCTCCTCATCATATCTTAGCTCCATTCCGCGCCCGCTCTTGCCTCGCACGCCCAAAATCAAACACTCATACTCGCTCAAAGGCGATTTTAAAAACGCCCTCTCGTCAAAGTCCTCGGCGCTCTCGTCTATGCCAAACACCGATAGATCGGGCAGCAGATCCAATGCCTTGCTAACGCTCATGGCGTCCGAATACCCCATAAATAGCGGGCGCTTTTTATTTTTGACGCGGAATTCTACGCTCATCGTTTTCTCCTTATTGAAACGGCAAAATTATAGCGTAAATTTTACCCGCCGCCGCGAGCTAAATTTGCAGCGCAAGGAGTTGCGAAAAGTAAGCTTAAAGCTTTTTGAGAGTAAAATTTAAGTGAGTCGCATAGGCGGCGAATTTAATCAAAGGAGCGAAAATGACGAAAGATCAGTGCTGCGTTTTAAAGCATTTGACGGCGGGCGAAACGGACGGTTTTGAAAAGATAGGCGAGCTTGATGACGGCGAGTTTTTGGATGCGCTTATCGGAAAAGGGCTTGTTTGGATGCTTGACTGGGCCGGCGAGGACGAGACGGGCGATGTGGGCAAATTTATCAGCTCTAGGCTTGATGCGTTGCAAAGCGGCGTGTCACTAGACTGCGATAAAATTTATGCCAAGCTTGCTTTTAATGCGAGGCTTTTAGAATTTTAGCTTATTAATGAGCGTGGAGGAAAAAAATTTGATCAAAGAAATACAGCAAGCAACGATAACTAAAGATGATTTTTTGGGTATAAACTTGGACGAAATACTCAAAGATACGAAATATTTTGACGATTACAGTTTTAAATTCGCGGACTTGTGCGAGGAAAATTTTAGAAACAGAAATTTAAAAGCGAGCAAAGTGTTTTATTTACTAAGAAATGCTTGCTCTATGGCTTTAAAACCTGGAAGCCTAAACGAGCCGTACGGAGCGGGATGCATCTGGAGCAATGGCAGATCGGCGATATTGGAGGATTTTACCGAGCGGGATTTGGAATTTTCCGAGAGTATTTTGGATGAAATAACCGATTGCAGATTAAAATCAAGGATCGCCGATATTTTATGGATTTTAAAAAGTCCTAA
The DNA here is from genome assembly GCA_963530195.1 of uncultured Campylobacter sp. Lineage (GTDB taxonomy): Bacteria > Campylobacterota > Campylobacteria > Campylobacterales > Campylobacteraceae > Campylobacter_B. The sequence continues at coordinate 100,135 of CAUSCW010000001.1, read as the reverse complement.
AAATATTAAATTTTTAGAGATCGCCGTAAATGAATACTCGAAAATATCTCTAGAGCCAAAGTCGCTAAACCAATTTAATATAGATGCGTTTGAAAGGGCTATAAGGCTATCGCGATTATCTAAAATCACAAAAAATCAATACGCCGAAATACTAAATAAAATTTTAGAATGCTTTAATAAGGCGGAATCGACCGATCAATACTACTGCTTAAGGATGTCGCATTTATTGGATATCGCGGAGTTGAACAAAAAACTGCAACCAAGCGTAGCTAAAAAATTAGAAAATTTTGCCGATACTTTTGCCAAAGGGAAAGAATTTATGGCGGCTATAGACTATTACCAAGAGTCGCAAAAATGGTACAGGAAGCTCAAAAATAGCCGTAAAATAGCCGAAACCACACTCAAAATAGCTAATATCTTAATAGAAAAAGCAAAAGAAAGCAGCGCTATATCGTCAAAAATAGACCTAGAACAAGCACTAAAAGAGCTCAGAAACATTCCTGCAAAAGATAGAAATGAGCTCGAAATCAATCAAAAAATAGACGAGATACGCAAGCTGATGGGGCAAAATAACCAAGATATTATAAGCGAAATGAGCTTGATTGCTACCGATAAGATCGATATTTCACGCTATCAAAATAATGCAAAGCTAGCAGTAAAAGGCAAGCGATTATCTAAGGCAATATTTTATCTAGCCAATATCACGACAGCCCCGCTTTATGAAGATATCAAAAAGTCATCCGATAATCTTTTAAAGAAGTCTCTGTTTTCAAATTTTATTACTCAAATTTGCGTAGATGCTGGCGGAAGAAAATTATCGCAAATAACTACAAAAGATGACCGATTAAAACATGAAATGTACCAGCAATACCATATGCATGTCAAGTTGGCGGTAGACGGCAGGATACTGCCCGCATTTTTGCAAATTTTAGAGTAACATAGAGTGGCTATGCGCTTCATTTATGATATTTGCAGAAATTCCAGCTTGGTTCCGGTTGATAGGGTAGATATCTGGGCGCAAGGCTTATATTACGGCTTTGATAGAGACTTTTTGGTTTCAAGTCATTTGTTGATACCTCAAATAGAACATTTGGCGAGAATTTTACTGCGACAAGAAAAAATCCCTACGACTACTATCGATGAAAACGGCGTAGAATCTGAAAAAAGCATAAATTCGCTTTTGCAAGAACCAAAAATATATGAATTACTCGGGAGAGATTTGACGGAAGAGTTAAAATTTTTACTAACGGAGCCGATGGGGTTAAATTACAGAAATAAAATATGTCACGGACTAGTTAATGAATCTCCAAGCGATGCCGATATTTATATTTGGTGGCTTTGTCTTAAACTGGTGGTTAATAATTGTGTTTTGTATACAATATAGCACCAATAAATTTTAGAATTTTAAGCGTAAATTTTTGATCTAAAATTTCCAAAGTCGCTAAATTTTAAAATTTAAATGCAATACGAGCTTGCCGGCTCGCTAGCCATAAGGCTCATAAACTCCGCCGCTGCAGGAGCGGGCAAACTCATTCGATTTAAAGATAAGGCAAAATTTTAGCTAGAGCGAGTGCCCGCACAGAATTCCGATATTAGCGCGACTGCGAAAGCGCTATGTTTGAAATCCGAAACCGACGAGGTGCGACGAGGCTAGCCGCGAGCTTTGGCGATGCACGCCTCGATCGCCGCCATCACCGCTGCGCGAAACCCAGCCGCCTCCAGTGCCGCCAGCCCCTCTATCGTCGTGCCCGCAGGCGAGCAGACGGCGTCTTTGAGCTCCGATGGGCGCTTGCCGCTTTGTAGCAGACGCGCCGTGCCCTCTACCGCTGCCGATACCGCGTCGTAGCATAGCGCCCGCGGTAGTCCGCCCCGCACGCCCGCATCCGCCGCAGCCTCGATAAAGGCGCACACATACGCGGGCAGACTCCCTGCGATCCCCGTAAATGCGGCAAAGCCGGCCTCGCCTATCTCGTAAAATTTGCCGATTTTGGCGGCTAACGCTCGCACGATCTCCCGACTAGCCTCATCAAAATACTCGCCGTAGCACAGCGCAGTGGCCGACGCGCCGATACCCGCGGCGACGTTTGGCATCGCGCGGGCCACGAAAACATCCGCACCTACGATATTTTGGGCGCACTCCAGCTTGAAATTCGGCGCCAAAAGAAGCAGGATTTTGCCCGCGAGCTCCGGCGCGATCAGGCGCAAAATCCTCTCGTAGCTGGCGGGCTTGGTCGCGAGCACGATAATATCCGCCGCATGCGCCAGCTGCGTCTCGCCTTGCAAAATCTGCACGCCGTAGCGCTTGCGCAAGGTTTCGTTTTTACTTCTAGCATAAGCTAGGACTTGAAGCTTCGTATCGGAGCTGGACTGCGCGCAGGCGGAATCACGCTCGCGGCTCGCAAAATTCTGCTCTAAATTTGCGGAATTCTGGCCGCAAGCCGCAAAGCTTTGAGTATCTGGCATAAAATTTTGCCCGTCGTGCGCGCAATTTTCTCCGCTCGCCGTGCAATTTTCTTTATCCTCTGCAAAATTTTCTCCGCTCGCCGCGCAATCTAGTCCGCCGGCTCCGCAAAGTGCTGCGATCATCGCCTCGCCCATATTTCCGCCGCCGATAAACCCCACTTTCATTTTCGCCCCTTCAAAGCTAAATTATGCCTCAATGATAGCTCAAAATTTCTTTATCCGCCCTTGCGGCGCGCGGTTTATCTGCATAAAAGCAAATTTTAGCTACAATCTCGCCTAAATTTTTAAAAAAGGATGCGTTATGGCAATAAACGTTTTTTACGACAAAGATTGCGATTTGGGTTTGATTAAGGCTAAAAAGGTCGCTATGATCGGCTTTGGCTCGCAGGGACACGCTCACGCCGAAAATTTGCGCGATAGCGGCGTAGAGGTCATCGTGGGTCTAAAAAAGGGCGGCGCGAGCTGGAGCAAGGCCGAGGCGAAGGGCTTTAAAGTAATGAGCGTCGGCGAGGCTACGAAGGCCGCAGACGTCGTAATGATCCTAACGCCCGATGAGTTTCAAGGCGACATTTTCAAAGCGGAGATCGAGCCGAGCTTAAGCGAGGGCAACGCGATTGCGTTTGCGCACGGCTTCAATATCCACTTCGGACAGATCGTCCCTCCAAAGGGCATCGATTGCATTATGATCGCTCCGAAAGCCCCGGGCCACACCGTTCGCAACGAGTTTGTAAGCGGCGGCGGCGTGCCGATGCTGATCGCCGTTTCGCAAAACGAAAGCGGTAGGGCCAAAGAGCTTGCTCTAAGCTACGCAAGCGCGATCGGCGGCGGCCGCACTGGCATCATCGAAACGACTTTTAAAGCAGAGACCGAGACTGATCTTTTCGGCGAGCAGGCGGTGCTTTGCGGCGGACTTTGCGCGCTCATCAACGCGGGCTTTGAGACCCTCGTCGAGGCTGGATATGAGCCTGAAATGGCGTATTTTGAGTGCCAGCACGAGATGAAGCTGATCGTGGATCTCATCTATCAAGGCGGCATGGCAGATATGCGCTACTCGATCTCAAACACCGCAGAATACGGCGATTACGTAAGCGGCAACCGCGTCGTAAATGAAAGCAGCAAAGCGGCGATGAAAGAGGTGCTAAAGGAGATCCAAAACGGCAAATTTGCAAAAGACTTCATCCTTGAGCGCAAAGCTGGCTACGTGCGAATGAACGCCGAGCGCAATATCACGGCAAACAGCTTGCTTAGCAAAACCGGCGAGAAGCTTCGCGCGATGATGCCGTGGATTGCCAAAGGTAAGCTCATAAACAAAGATAAAAACTGATTTCGGCTGAGCTTTGGCTAATACAAATCCACGCGGGCGCCGCAAAAAGCGCCCGATCAATTACATAGCGATCGCCTTTGTCGTAATCTTATGCTTTTTAAGTGGTGCGGTTACCTACGCGGTTTTGGATCTCGTATTTTCTGGCAATAAAGCCGCGTTGCAGCAAAGCTCGCGTAAACAAACTCCCGAGAGCGCTTCCGATTCTCGCGGTAAAAAGCCGCGTTTAAGCGCTGCACAGAAGGAAGCTTTGATTCAAAAGGAGCTTAATAAGATCGCCGAGCAAAATGTAACCGCGCCGAAGCTTCCCGTAGAGCCTGCCTCGCAAAATTCCGCAAGACAAAATTTAGCGAGGCAAAATTCCACAAACGGCGATTCGCAAAATTCCGCAAATTCTATCGCTTCCGCAACTTCCGCCGCCGCAAATTCGGCGGGTGAGGGACCTGACGTAAATTTTACCGCGGCAAATTCCGCTTTAGAAAATTCCATAAATTCTACCGCGCAAAGCCACGCTTCTAGCGGTGCAGACGATCTTTCTAAATCGCCGCGCAAGGCTTTGCCCGCAGGCTCTCGCGCAAAGCTAGCGATCATCATCGACGACGTAGGCACCGACGAGCAGGCGCAGAAGATCGCCGCACTGCCCGTGCGCGTGACGCCGTCTATCTTCCCGCCCGAGTACCAGCGCAAGGACACGCGCTCGCTCGCTCGCGGCTTTGAGCATTACGCGATCCACCTGCCGATGGAGGCGAGCTCTGCTAAAAATAACTCTGCGACGCTGCGAGCTTCGGATAATTACGAGAAGCTGCACGGCGTCATAGCCAAGCTGCGCGCGGACTTTCCGAACGCTAAATTTATAAACAACCACACCGGTTCTAAATTTACCGCCGACGAGCGCGCGATGCAAAACCTATTGCGCGCGATGAACGAGCATGGATTTTTATTTATAGACTCGCGCACGAGCCCCGCTACCAAGGCCAAGGCGGCGATGAAGGGGCTTGGCATGCGATACGTGCATCGCGATGTGTTTTTAGATAATCAAAACAGCGTCGCCGCGGTACGCAAAAAGCTGCGCGAAGCCGTCGCGCTTGCCAAAAAACAGGGTTACGCCATCGCTATCGGCCATCCCAAAAGCTCCACTCTGCGCGCGCTTGCAAACAGCGCCGACATCCTAGGTGAGGTCGATTTAGTGTATTTGGACGAAATTTATGAATACTACGAGTGAGCTCGGTTTTAAAATTCAAAGCCTAGCAAGGCTCGGTGCGAGAGAGCCCGCGCAGCTGTATTTTAGGGGCGAGCCTGCGCTGCTGCAAAAGCGCCGCATCTCGATCGTGGGCTCGCGTAAGATGAGCGTTTATAGCAAAAATTTGATCCTGCGTCTCGCGCGCGCCTTGAGCGATGCGGACTTTTGCGTCGTAAGCGGCGCGGCGATCGGCTGCGATATAGCTGCGCACGAAGGGGCGTTTCCAAACACGATCGCGGTTTTTGGAAACGGCCTTGATCAAATTTATCCCGCGCAAAACGCCGCCATGATCGGCAAAATTTACGAGCGCAGCCTCGCGCTTAGCGAGTATGAGGACGGCGTGAGCGCGCGCGGATTTCAGTTTTTGCAGCGAAACCGTATCGTCGTAGCGCTGTCCGAAGCGCTGATCGTCGCTCAAGCCGAGCCCCGCAGCGGCTCGCTGCAAAGCGCGCGTCTGGCTCGCGAAATGGGCGTGCCCGTGTACGTGCTGCCGCACCGAATGGACGAGAGCGCGGGCACGAACGATCTGCTCGCAAAATCTCAGGCGCGGCTGATCGCGGATTTTGGCGAGTTTGTCGCCTCTTTGGCTCCGCAGACGCCGCAAAATACTGAGCGCGCGCAGGATGAGGTGATGGAATTTTTAGCGCTAAATTCCGATCTGCAAGCGGCGATCGAGCGCTTCGGCGATAAAATTTACGAATACGAGCTTGAAGGCAGGATCGAAATTTTAGGCGCAAAGATCGTGGCAAAGTAGCCGGCGGCAGGCACTTGCTCGCCGTGATTTAATCGGCGCCGCCCGCTAGCACGGCTTGTTTGCACGACGCGTAGTCTATGCGGTCGGAGTTTAAATTCAGAGAAAGGCGGCTTGGTAAAATTTTACCTTCCGCAAGTAGCACTTGAGCTTAAAACAAATCCGCGCGGCCTGTCTGTGTGTCGCTGCTCGCCCCACTTGCGGTAATGATCGGCTTGTGAATGTCGCGCGAGATTTGTAAATACTTTGCGGCGCAGAATTTAAGCGTTAAAATGCATGAAATTTTCTGAAATAGCGTTTAAATGTTTGTTTGCCTATCGTGCTAAATTTTTGCGGGTAAATTTGGCTGCGGATTTCAGCGCGAGTGTGGTAGGCTAAATTTGCCGCAAGAGAAAATTTTTGGTCACGGCGGCAAAATTTTACGAGTTATAAAGCGTAGGGACTTGTATCTGCTCTGCCGCGTGAGTGTGGGTTTGCTTTAAAATTTTGATTTTGCGTGAAGTGGGTTGATTGCACGTCCGGCACCTGCACGGCAGGATTTATGCCCGCCGTGAGTTTGGGTGTCGCTTACGTGCGGCTCGCGTGGACGCAGTGCGGATGTACCAAGCCGGCGTGGCGATCGAAATTTTGGAATTTGAAGCTCGTGGCACGCTAAATTTAATAGCTCGCAAGCGCCATGAGCGAGTGAAATTTATGTCAATTTCGTATAAAATTTCATAAAATTCCATGGTGGAATTCTGCGATAAAATTTAGCTATGAAATTCCGATCGCGGAATTTCAGCGATAGAATTTTGATAGCGAAATTCCGCAAAATTTGATGTTAGCAAAGGATGAAATTTGATAGTTGCGATTGATCTTGGTCTTAAACGTATCGGCGTGGCGGCGGCACCGGATGATAAGACGCCGCTTCCGTGCGAGCCGATCCTGCGCAAAAATCGCACCCAAGCCGCGCGCGAGCTAAGCGAACTGCTACGCGAAAAGGGCGCCAACGTGCTGGTGCTTGGCGTACCGCGCGGCGGGGCGAGCGAGGAGGAGATGAGCAGACGCATACGCCACTTCGCCTCGCTGCTGGATTTTGACGGCGAGATAAGATTTCAAGATGAGAGCTTTTCGAGCGCCGAAGCGGCGGAGTTTGCGAGTAAAGGCGCTAAGGGCGGCGGCAAGGATGCGCGCTTTGATAGCATCGCCGCGACGATAATTTTGCAGAGGTTTTTGGCGAGCAAGGGTTAGGCGCGTAGCAACGTAATTTACACGCGGCGGCGTAAGAGGAAAATCGTCGCTCGTCTATTTTGTCGCCGTTTGAAAGGCCGCGGAATTTTACTCGCTCGCCTAAAATAGACGGAATTTATGCGCGCCGAAAGTCGGTAAAATTTTCATCGTTCGCTAAAGCTTGGCGAAATTTTGCTTTGCCAGCAAAGAGCCTGCGGAATTTATTTTGGCTGTAGTCGTAAATGACGCTTTATGTAGTTAAACCAAGTGAGATTGACAGCGATTTAAGTTTTAATCGGCGAGGTTTATGTATTTTGGCGATTTGTGCTCGCGCACACGGCTGCTATTTAAGTTCTCGCAAAGCCTATTTAGGCGCAAAGAACGCTAAGCAAAATTGCAAAAACGCGGATGTATCAAAAATAGGGCGCAAATTTTGCGATAAATTTCATTTAGGGAGCGGTTATGTTTAAGATCACGATGTTAGTAAAAAGGGCACCGGGCATCATGCAGCAGGAGTTTGTGGCACACTGAGCGGCGCATTCACAAAAGGTTTTAGCTAATCAAAAGGTACTAAATATCGTCCGCTATGCAAAAACGATGCCCATCTTTCCAGAGGGGCAGAGCACCAAGCGCGAGACGACGGCGTTTAACTACGATGCGATGGGCGAGCTATGGTATGAGAGCGTGCAGGCGTTTGCGGATGCGCGAAACAGCGAGGCGGCGCGAGCGGTGCTAACGGAGCTGATGGCGGATGAGGCGAAGTTTTGCGATATAAAAAACTCCGTGATGTGGTTCGGCGAGGAGGAGGCTGTGATAGAGTTTGAGCGCTAGGGAGCGCGGCTTGCGCTTTGCAGCGAATAAAATTTTGAAGTGAAGCAATTCTACGTGGCATTTGGGTTCTAAAATTAACAGAATTTTACAGGCTGGGCTTGCGCGGCTGAAATTGCGGGTGCGCCTACATGGATGAAATTTACGTACGCGATATAGATATTGCGCAGTCTTGATTATTTTAAGGCTCATATGTCTAAGTGGTGTGGGATCTAAGAAGCCTGGGTATTGGAGCCAAAACGCCTAAAGGTGTATTATGCTTGCGATTTTAGCATAGGCAAGCCTATTTCTAAGATAAAACTTAAAGGGTGGTGGCATAAAATTTTTTAAAATTTTTAAGCAGCAATGCGAAATTTTCAAAAGTTTTCTAGGGCACGGCAAGATGCTTGCTACGGGCTTGGTATGCGACAAAATATTTTACGCATTAGATTGTCGCTCTGATAAATTACTATTGTAGAGTCCGTAAGTGTTTCATACCTCAGGATTAAATGCTTTAGTTATTATAAATACTACGGGCGCCGTGGATGCCGCATAGACGATGCGAGTAAAAAGTGGGACAAGCCAGCCATAAAAATAATCTTGCAATTAAAATTTTAATTTGCCTTTTTAAAATTCCGCTCAAAGCTCCGTTTAAAATTTTATTTAAAATTTTGCTTGGGATTTTGATAGGAATTTTGCAGAAATTTCGCCGCAAATTTCACAGCTATTATCAAAAATTAAAATTTTATCCCTCGCTTTTTGCTATAATTATTTTTAAAATTTGAAAGGAGCAAAAATGAAAATTTTAGCGTCGATTGCCGCACTAATCGTAGCAGCCTACTTGCTCGCGCAGATATTTTTCCCGCAAGGGGTCTCGTTTGTCGGATGCGGCATCGGTAGGGCTAATTCGTGCGAAGACTATGGAGCATATTTGCTTGAGGAGCGCGATTATGAGGCGGCAAAAAAGCCATTTGAAAAAGCTTGTGAAGCAGGGCTGGAAAATAGCTGTGCTATCGCGGGGGATTTGTATTACGACGAGCAAAATTTATATAAAACTACGAAAGATAAGGGCAAGTCCGCGCGGTTTTATTCCAAAGCGTGTGAGCTGGGAGCTGCCAAAGCTTGCTACAACGCCGCGATAATCTCTTATAAAAATGCTGATAAGAAAAATACGTTCGCTTTTTTTGCTAAATCATGCGATTTGGGATTAGGCGAGGGCTGCTTGAACGCTGCGGTTGCTAGCTACGAAGAGAAAGACTATCAGGGCGCTCTTAAGTTTTTCCTCAAATCTTGCGATGCCGCTTTGGCAGAGGGATGCTAAAGGGTTGGGCTAGCGTATTCAAAGAAGGAATTTGGCGAGCCGGATCTGGATAAAGCGATGATCTACTACGACAAAGCCTGCAAGCTGGGAGCGGAGTTTAGCTGCAATGTAGTAGCCGCGATGAATAAAATAAATGCAAGCGAGGCTAATGCGACTAAATAGATAGTATGGCTAGCTCGACGGAAAGAAGGCGAGATCGAAATTAATATAGAAATTTTGTGGAGCTTTATGGGATTTTATGAAATTTCGTGAAATTTTGTCTTTAAATTTTATTGCTGAAATTCTGTATATTGCGATAATAGCGATAGATAGCGATTTTAAAATTTCAGTATTTTGGAAGTTTAGAATTTAATCTATGCTGTGGATTTTATTGACAGAATTTTAACTCATCATAGACTTATCCATCGCGATATAAGGATTTAATCATAATCTTAGTGCATCCCTGAAAGAGAAAAAATTGCGCAAACTAGCGAGTAGCTATGCAATCACAGCTGATACGGCAAAAATATCCGAAAAAGATCGCACGAGGTAATCAATCTGCGAAGTAAATAAAATCAATTCACAAGGGAATGGGAATCTATCAATAAACAAGTAAAATTATTCATCGCAAAGCAAGCAAAATCGATCTGTAAATGGGTAGATCAAGCTTAAAACTAACTCGAAGTAGCCTGTAAATAAGCTAAATTGCAAGCAAGATAAATTTTAAGTAGGCATATTGTAAGAAAGTAAAATTTTAGATGAGATAAGTGGGATAAATCGATTTCAAATCACCGTAAACGTTGGATGACGATCCTAATTTAAAGCCCCATTTTTCCGGGATTTAAGATGCCTTTTGGATCGAAAGCCCTTTTGATTGCGCGAAATAGCTCCATCTCTGCTGCGCTAAAAGCTAGTGGCATAAATTCTGCTTTGCTTAGCCCGATGCCGTGCTCGCCGCTGAGCGTACCGCCAAGATCAACTGCAGCTTTGAAAATTTCGGTGATTGCGTCATGTCCGCGTCGCACCTGAGCTTCATCTTTTTTGTCGGCGACCATGACGTTGGTGTGGACATTGCCATCGCCCGTGTGCCCGAAGCAGGACACGCGCACGCCGTATTTATCGCCGATGCGCGCGATACGGCGCAGTAGCTCGGGCAGCTGCGAGCGCGGCACGGTGATGTCCTCATTTAGCTTAAGCGTGCCGTAGATATTGATCGCCTGCGAGCAGTTGCGTCTCGCAAACCAAATGCCCGCACGCTCCTCTTCGCTTTCTGCGATGCGGAAGTCGCTCGCGCCGTTTTGAACAAAAATTTCTTTTATGAGCGCGAGCTCCTCCAAAAGCACTGCTTCTAAATTGCCGTCTGTTTCGCAGATCAAAATCGCGCCTGCACCCTTCGGCAAGCCCTTGTGAAATTTCTCCTCGACCGCGGCTATGCACAGCGCGTCTAAAAATTCCATCGCCACGGGCGTGATACCGGCAGCCATCGTCTTATACACGGCATTCATTGCTGCATCTACGCTAGGAAAGACGCCCATCGCGGTTTTTTTAAGCTTTGGCATTGGGATGAGCTTGAGCGTAATTTCGGTAATGACGGCAAGCGCGCCTTCGCTTGCGATTAAAATTCCTGCCACGTTGAAGCCTGCGACATCTTTGATAGTGCGTTTGCCCGCTCGGATCACCTCTCCATTAGGCAGTACCGCACGCAGTGCCATTACGTAGTCTTTGGTGATGCCGTATTTTGCGGCGCGCATACCGCCGGAGTTTTCGGCGACATTGCCTCCTAGCGTGGAATAATCCTGGCTTGCGGGGTCGGGTGGATAAAAAAGCCCGCGCGCTGCAGCTGCTTTTTGCAGATCGATATTTATGCAGCCGGGTTGGACTACGGCGAGTAGATTTTGCATGTCGATTTCTAGAATTTTATTCATATGTTTTTCAAGTGCCAAAATCACTCCGCCGTTTGCAGCTAAAGATCCGCCCGTAAAGCCGCTACCTGCGCCTCTTGGAACTATGGGGATTAAATTTTCGTTGCAGAATTTTAAAATTTGACTGACATCGTCCTCGCTTCGCGGGAAAAGCACGCCGTCCGGCAGGCAGCGTCTTTTCGTCGCGTCGTAGCAGTATGCTGTGCGATGAGCCTCGTCAAAATAGGCGTTATCCGCGCCTAATAGATTTGTAAAAAACGCTCGCGCGGCGCTATTCATCGCCGTCTAAGCCCAGCAAATAGCGGTAGTGTTTGTCGTAATCGCTGATCGGGCCGTTAGTAAAGTCCCAAATGACAGTCTTTATCTCGCCCACGCGTGAGTAAAACGGCAGCTGATAATAAGCTACGCTGCCACTAGCGAACGTACGCAAAGGCTTGAAGCTGCCGCAGTCGGCAAATACGCCTTGTTTATCCATCGCGATAAAAATCAGTCCGGCGCTGTTTTGCGCGCAAATCTTACGGAAATCGTCGCGGCTAGGATTTGGCTTGTGGTTGTAGCTAAGATAGGCGCCGCCAAGATCTGGGTGGATAAAATTTATATTCGGAAAAGCCTTGATAACCTGCTCGTAAATTTCAGCGTTAGGCGCGACGATTATGGCACGGTCATAGAGGAAATTTAAGATCACTTTATCGCCGCTTGAGGGTAAAATTTTAGGCAGCGGTAGCGCCTCTTGAGCTAACATATCAAAGACCTCAAATCGCACCTTTGCCTTGCCTGCGCTTTTTTGCGTCACGACTGCGCGCGCGATGATGGAGCTCGCGCCGCTACCGAAATTATGCATCACCACTCCGCTGCTGCCTACGGCAATCGTAGGGCTATCTGTGATCTCGCCTGAACCATCCTTTACGCTAAGTAGGGCGGTTTCGTATCGCGGCATGTTAAATTCCGCCCCTATCGCCGCACTTAAAAATAGGCCTAAAATAAGTAAAGCTTTTTTCAAAATTCTGCTCCTGAATAAAATTTCGGCTAATTATACATAAAACTTTGAAATTAGCGATAAAATTCCACGGTATTTACGAAATATAAGCGTTTTTTCGTTACAATCCCGCCTTAAAATAATATTTCAAAGCGGTTTTATATGACTAGAATTTTTATATTGCTTTTTCTGTGGATAGGCGTAGTTTTTGCGAACAACCCCAGCGTAGAGAAGTTTGCCTGGCCCGATGGCGTGAGTCTGCTGCAGTTTATGGAAACCGCGGGCATCCCCGCATCTGTATATTACGACCTAGATAAAGAGGACCAAGAGCTTGCCGCTGAGGTGCGAGCGGGCGTGGAGTGTCAAATTTTGCGTGATCCAGCAGGTCGCGTCTCCCAGCTGCTAATCCCCGTCAGCGAGGAGCTTCAGATCCACATTTACCGCGATAAATTCGGCACTTTTAGATTTGTTTATACTCCGATAGTTTATGAGGAAAACAGCTACTCTTTAGGAATTCAGATCGAAAGCTCGCCCTATCAAGATATCATCAAAGCTACGGGCAATGCAGCTTTAGCGAATGAGTTTATGCTTGTTTTTAAAAACGAGGTAAATTTTAAAAAGCTGCAAAAGGGCGATCGGCTTGTGATTCTGTATGAGCAAAAGACGCGCCTTGGCAAGCCTTTTGGCGGAGTAAATATCACCGCAGGAATGATCGAGGAAAATAAAAAGCCCAAATCGCTATATTTTTTCGACGATAAATACTACGACCGAAGCGGTAAAAAGGTCGAATCTTTTCTGCTGATTACACCGCTTGTTTATACTAGAATTTCATCGTATTTTACCCCTAAAAGATTTCATCCGATTTTAAAGCGATATCGCGCGCACTTAGGCGTAGATTATGCAGCCCCCAAAGGCACTAGAGTAAATGCCGCAGGGGCGGGCAAGATTAGCTTTGTAGGGCGTAAAAATGGCTACGGCAATACCGTAGAGATCAACCACGGAGGCGGTATCAGCACGCTTTATGCGCATCTTAGCGGCTTTGCTAGCGGCACAAAAACAGGCGTTAGCGTCAAGCAAGGTCAATTAATCGCTTATGTGGGCTCGACCGGGCTTAGTTCGGGACCTCATCTGCACTTCGGACTTTATAAAAATAAGCAGGCGATAGATCCCCTTAAAGTAGTCAAGATTGAAAAAACTAACGTCATAAGCGCCGAAGAGCTTAAATTTAAAGCTCTCGTCAAAGATATGGATGCTAGAATGGCTGCAGCTAAAGACGGCTCGAAAAACCCGGCTAAATTTGAAAACTACGAGTCGCTTATCACGATAAATTAAGGCCAAAAATGGAAAATAAAGAGCAGCTGGACGACGTCGAGGAAGCTAAAGCGCTTCTTGATGCGCATCTAGGCGATACGCTTGAGCATGAGCTGAGCGCCGCCGATCTTACGGAGCATTTAAAAACTCTAAAGAAGCATGACGAAGAAAAATATGTAGAATTCTTAAAAAAGCTAGATCCTGAGGATCTTGCCGATGCGGCGCTTGAGATGCCCGAGCATATGCTCGAAGATGTCATCGAAACTCTGCCTCACGAAAAGATCGTAAAAGCGATCGAGGAGCTCGAAAGCGACGATCAGGCGGAGCTTTTGCAAAACATCGGCGAAATCGACGAGGACAAGGCCGAGCAGATTTTCTACGGGCTTGATGAGGACGATCGTCACGATATCCTCACGATCTCCAAATATAGCGAAGATGAGGCGGGCGCGTATATGCAGACCGAGGTCTTTAGCGCGAGGCAGGATCAGACCCTGGGGCAGGCGGTCGAGATGCTGCGCGTTATGCGCGAAAAGGATGAGATCGAGAACGTCTTTCAACTCTTTGTGCTCGATAAAAAGGGACATCTGCTTACTACCTTTTCGACGTCCGATCTGATTTTATACGATTTTTCACTCACGTTGGAGCAAATTTCACAAAAATTCGGCGCCGAAAACAAAATCCACTTCGCCACCGATACCGATAAGATCGATGATGTGATCAAGGATTTTGAAGAATTCGATCTTAACGTCATCCCCGTTGTCGATGCTAACGGCGTGCTTATCGGGCGTATCACTGCCGATGATATTCACGATCTCATCCAAGAGCGTGCCACCGAGCAAATTTACAACCTCGCGGGCGTCAATGACGAAGCGGAGGACGATGAGACTACGATCTTTAAGGCGGGACGCGCGCGCGCTGTGTGGCTAGCGGTAAATTTATGCACGGCGATCGTAAGCTCTACGATCATCGGGCTTTTTGACGCCACTATCGAAAAGCTGGTCGCGATCGCCGTGCTTATGCCAATAGTCGCCTCCATGGGCGGCAATACCGGCACGCAGGCGCTTACCGTAACCGTGCGCCGCCTAGCCTTGGGCGAGATAGCGTTTAAAGACAAAAAGCAGGTTCTCTTTCGCGAGATCACAATCGCTTTTATAAACGGCTTAATCTTTGCCACGCTGATGGGGTTTGTGGCGTATTTTTGGTTCGGCATTAAGCTTTTGGGGCTGGTGATTGCGATGTCGATGGTGCTAAATTTAACTCTTGCGGGGCTTTTTGGCGCCGTCATTCCGATCACGCTTAAAAAATTAAATATCGACCCCGCCGTCGGCAGCTCCGTGCTGCTTACCACAGTAACGGATATCGTGGGATTTTTTAGCTTTTTAGGACTTGCGACATGGATACTACTATAAAAAATTTTAAAATTTCCGAGCTTAAAAGCTCGAATTTCGTTAAACCCTTTCGCTTGAGCTTTGAAATGGACGGCGTAGCGCGCGCATGGGACTGCGTCAAGGTGCACGATAGCGTCTCGATTTTGCTTTATCATACGCAGCGCGACGCGCTTTTGCTCGTCAAGCAGTTTCGCCCCAGCGTATGGTTTTATCAAGAGGAAAATTTAATAAATTCGCCCGAAAAGGGCTACACCTATGAGCTTTGCGCTGGCATTTTAGATAAGGGCATCAGCGAGGAGCAAACGGCGATCGAAGAGGTGCTCGAAGAGACGGGCTATGCCGTGAAAGATCTGAAATTTATCACGAGCTACTACAGCGCCCTGGGCTTTGCGGCGAACCGCCAAATTTTATACTTCGCGCGTATCGACGAATCGATGAAGTTAGGTCGCGGCGGCGGCGTGGACGGCGAGAAGATCGAGCTTTTCTACCTGCCCGTAGCCAAGGCGCGAGAGTTTATGTTTGATGAAAAGATCGTGCGCGCGCCGGGGCTGATCTTAGCATTTCAATGGTTTTTGAGCGAGTTTAAAGCTTAGCGGCGAGATGGAATTTCACGTGCCGTTGCGCATTTTTGCGCCTCGGCTTTAAATTTAAAGGACGGCGATGAGGGTTTTACTTAGGTTGTGCGTTATCGCGGCGTGTGTTTATGTCTGCGTGCTAGCGGGACTTTATATCTTTCAGGAGCGTCTGATATTTTTGGGCGAGCCGCTGGATAAAAATTTTAAATTTAGCTTTGAAAATTCCGAATTTGCGGGACTTGTGAATGCGCCAGAGAACGGCGAGCATTTAGAGGCATCGATGTCCGCTACGCAAAATGGCGCGGCGACAAACGGCGGTGCGGATGAAAGCGCTTCTGCGGAGGGCAACGTAAAAGAAAACGGAGGCGCTGCGGGCGAGATCAAAAACAAAAACGCTCAAACTAGTGCCGAGCGCGTCGGCGAAAACGCCGCAGGAAACGGCGCTGCAGGCAATAACGCAAACGCTGCTGCGATAAAATTTCAAGAGATCAATATCCCGTTTGAGGGCGGGTTGATAAACGGGCTGAAATTTAGCGCAGCAGAGCCCAAAGGCGCGATTTTGTTCTTTCACGGCAACTTCGGCGACGTGAGCGGCTGGGGCGCATACGGCGCGGATTTTGCGGCTTTGGGATACGATTTTTATATTTTCGATTACCCGGGTTACGGCAAATCGGGCGGTAAAATTTCATCGCAGCAGCAGCTTTTGGCGAGCGCCGATGCGATGAGCCGCTACGTTTTAGCGCAGCATCCGCCAAGAAAGCTCGCGATGATCGGCTACTCGATCGGAAGCGGCATCGCGGCACAGCAGGCTGCGAAGTGGGACGCGGCGCGGCTGATTTTGCTCGCGCCATATTTTAGCTTCGAGCGGCTCGCGCACGAAAAGATCCCCTTCGTACCGAAATTTTTGATCCGATATAAGATTCCGACCGCGGAATTTTTGCAAGCGGCGCGCAGCACTCAGATCACGCTCATCCACGGCGCCGCCGACGAGCTGATACCGGTGCATCACTCGTATGATCTTGCGGGATCTCTTAAGGCGGGCGATCTATTTTATGAAATAGCCGCCGCGTCGCATAACGGACTGCTGGCAATGTCTGGTATTTGGGAAATTTTAAAAGAGCGACTGCGCTAATCTAGCGGGGGCTCGGCGTAAAATTTTACGCAGGATTCAACCGCTAAATTTTAAAATTTTACGTAGAATTCCGCGCGGGTTCGCTCTCCGTAAAATCGCATGAAATTTTATAGCGGCAAAACACGGCGCCAAAAACAGGGGCGCAATTTCAAATCAAAATTTATGCGCCGTTGGCATAAGCATAGAGCCGACTTTGTAGCGTTAAATTCTTCCTAGCGCGCAGATGCTGAAAATTTCAAACTAAAATTTGCGCTAGGCCGCGACGCCGTATGCTTTAGCTGCGATAAAATTTTATGAAATTTTATCCCGCGGGCATTTATAAATTTCAAGAAATTTCAAGTCCAAATTTTATATTTATGCCAAAGCGGCGCCGTATTTTAGCCGCGTAGAATTCTGCCGCGTAAAATTTTACCTAGCGAAATTATGTCTCGCAAAATTCTATCTCGTAGAATTTTAATTCGCCGAGCTAAAATTTTATCCGCCGCTCTGAAATTTATCTCGCCGCGCCTAAATTTCTCCAGCCCGTCGCGCTTTACCGAAATTTATATTTAGTTGTTGTAAAATGCGTTTTTAAAAGGATTTTAGCGGTTTATGATATGAGTATTTTGGAGCTTACGGAGTGCGTAGGCATCGCTTCGGCGGCGCTTAGCGGGTTTTTATTCGGCGTAAAGAAGGGCTGCGATTGGCTTGGGATCTTTATCGCGGCGTTTTTGACGGCGCTTGGCGGCGGGATCATGCGCGATACCTTAGTAAGCCGCGAGATCTACTCATTCACGCACTACGCGCCCGTAACCATCGTGCTTGCGGTAAGCGCCGTAGCTATTTTTGCCAAACTTTACGAGAACCGCGATTTGGAGGGTAAATTTTTATTTATTCTAACCGATGCGATCGATGTCGTAAGCTTTTCGATCGTCGGGGCGATGGTTGCGCTAAGCTATAATCATAACGTTTTTGGCGTGGTGCTAATCGCGTTTTGCAACGGCGTGGGCGGCGGCATCTTGCGCGACGTGCTGCTGAACGAAGTGCCGTGGTTTTTGCGCACCGGGCTTTACGGTACGATAAGTATGGGCGTGGGCTTAATATATTTCGTGCTTGATGGGTTGGGGCTTAGCGGCGCCTTTTCGGTGATTATTTTGCTGGTTTTGGGGGTTACGTTTCGCATGGTGGCTTATTACAAATCTTGGCATCTGCCTAAAGTGGAGTACAAACAATGAACTATTTAATGGATAATTTCGCGCGCGTAAACGTAGCGCTGGTAAGAGGCGAGGGCTCGATAGTCTATGACGAAGCGGGCAAGGACTACGTGGATTTCGGCGCAGGCATCGGCGTAAACTGCCTGGGGCACGCAAACGAGATTGTCTTAGAAGCGATCGGCACGCAAGCCGCGCAGATCATCCACGGCTCAAATATCTATAGAATTCTGCCTCAAGAAGCCCTGGCTCAAAAGATTAGCGAGCTTTTGGGGTATCGCAGCTACGCGGTGTTTTGCAACTCTGGCGCGGAGGCGAACGAAGCGGCGATAAAAATGGCGCGCAAGTACGGCACCGTAAATTTCCCCAATAAAAAATTTGAAATTCTAACTCTGCGAAATTCCTTCCACGGCCGCACACTAGCGACGTTGCAAGCTACGGGGCAGGAGAAATTTCATCCCGAAATTTTCGCGCCCTATATGCCCGGGTTTAAATTTTTCGACGATATCGAGGAGATCATCGCGCATATCGATGAAAACAGCGTCGCCGTGATGATCGAGCTAGTCCAGGGCGAGGGCGGTATCAAGCCTCTGGATAAGGCGAGCGTGCAAAGGCTGGCGGCGGTTTTGAAAGAGAAAAAGCTGCTTTTGATCACCGACGAGGTGCAGTGCGGTGTATATCGCACGGGCGAGTTTGCGACGTCGCAAATTTACGACATCCGCCCCGACATCATCACCTTTGCTAAAGGTCTTGCGGGCGGCGTGCCGATCGGCGCGTGCGTGGCGCAGCAAAACATTTTCGCTCCGGGCGAGCACGGCAGCACTTTCGGCGGTAACTTTTTGGCGACCTCTACGGCGCTTGCGGTGCTTTCGCAGCTTCAGTTTTTAAAAGCGAGCGGTAAGCTTGATAAGACTATAAAAAGATTTATCAAAAAACTAGACGGGCTCGCCGCAGACTATCCTAGCCTGATCGAAAAGCGCGTGGGGCTCGGTCTGATGCAAGGCCTCGTGCTGCGCGATGAAAAAAATCTGAGCGAGATCTTTAACAAAGCCCTGCAAAATGGACTTTTGATCCTAAAATCCGGCAAGCGCACCCTTAGATTTTTGCCTGCGCTAAATATCAAAAAACCGGAGATCAAAGAGGGCTTCGCGCGCCTACGCAAGAGCCTGGACGAGATAGTTCGGGCGTGAAATTTAGCGATTTTTTTGAGGGCTGGCTAAACGAGAGTTACTATGCAAATGCCGCTAAAATCGGCAAGAGCGGCGATTTTTACACCGCCGTGAGCGTAGGGAGCTTCTTTGGGATCTGTATAGCGCGCGAAATTTTGCGCCTAAGCGCGGATTTTTGCGCGACGCAAGAGTTAAGCTTAGACGCCGCGCTGAGCGCAGATAGGTCGCGGCAAAATCTTGCGGCGAGCGAGCTAAATTTAGACGCTGCACCTGCAAAAAAGTCGCAAAATATCGCCAAAATCGCTATCGTAGAGATCGGCTCGCACGACGGGCGGCTGCTTTGCGACATCGCGCAAGCTATCTTTACGCTGGGCGGCGCGGCGGCGCTTGATAAATTTAGCTTTGCGATTATCGAGCCGCACGAGCGCCTGCGCGAGCTGCAGCGGGTGAGCTTTGCGGAGAGCTTCGGCGACGAGATCGCGTTAAAGCACTTTGCAAGCGCGCGCGAGGCGAAATTTAAAGATGCGATCTTTGTGGCAAATGAGCTTTTCGACGCCTTTAAATGCGAGGCGGTGGACGGCGAAAATATGCTTTTTATCGAAAGTGGTGCGGCAAAATTTGCCCCCATAAAAGAACGTGAAATTTTGACCCTCGCGCGCAGATTCGGTATCTCGCGCGGCGAAATCCCGGTCGGATATTTTCGCTTTGCCCGCGAAATTTGCGCCAGCGCGCAGCGGTTTTATTTCATAGCCTTCGATTACGGACAGATGGGCGCTAGCGGCGATTTTAGCCTGCGAATTTACCGAAATCACGAGGTTTTCAGCTTCTTTGAGGCGCAAAACTTGAGCGATTTTTACGGCAAGAGCGATCTTACCTACGACGTAAATTTTGAAATTTTGCGAGCGGCGTTTGAGGACGCGGGCGCGGCGGCGACGGATTTTAAAAGACAGATCGCGGCTCTCATAGACTTCGGCGCGGTCCAGCTTTTAGAGCTTTTTATGCAAAAAAGCGGCGAGAAGGGCTACCTAAATGCGCTTTTGCAGTTCAATCACCTGCGCGCGGAGTTTGGCGAGAAGTTTAAGATGATAAAATTTAAAAAGGGGCTTTGATGAAAGCTTTTATCGATTGCGACTGCGAAATTTTGCAAAAGACGCTGGAGCTGTTTTTGAAAGACCATGCTGCAAGTGCGCAGGATTGCGACTTTGTGATAAGCGATGAGCCGCAAAGCTCGGCAAAACCGCTATTTTTGATCGGCGAGGGCGGAGATCTGACGCTACCGTTTTCAAAGAGTGCCTTGCTATCGAAGCTGGAGGATTTTCAAGGCTCGCTAAAGCGGGATTTTAGCGAATATGACGCGGCGGAAGAGGAAATTTGCGCTCTATTTGATGAGTTTAAGGCAAGAATCATCGAAATTTTAAGAAGGCAAAATGGCTAAATTTTCCAAACCCACCGGCGCGCTCTTTACGCAAATTTCAAGCGGCATCTATAAGGGCAAAAGGCTCGCTCTGCCCGCACTTTCGAGTACGCGTAGCACGAAAAGCATCGTAAAAGGCTCCTTTTTCGATACTTGGCGGGCGGAGTTGCGCGGCACGGCGTTTATCGAGTGCTTCGGCGGTAGCGGCGCGATGGCGCTTGAAGCGCTAAGCAACGGCGCAAAAAACGTTTATGCGATCGAAAAGGACGCTGCCGCGCATAAGATAATGCGGAAAAATTTCGAGCTTTTCGGGCTCAGCGCAAATGCGATTTTAGGCGATTGCTTCGAGCGACTACCCGAAATTTTGCACGAGCTGCAAGCGGATATGAACGGACGCTCGGGCGCGAATTCGCTAAATTTGAGCGGCAAAAATTTAGACAAAAACCGTGCCGACGCCGCCGCCTGCTGTGAAAATTTAAGCAGCGAAAAAGAGGGCTGCCGCAAAAGCTTTAGCGGCGTAGAGCAGGGCGAGAACGGATATCGCGCCGCGCAAAGCGTAGAAGCGGAAGGTGGCACGCAAAGCGGCGTAAAAAATTTAGCTAAATGCGGCACGCGAAGCAGTATGTCTGACAGCGCGCAAAATGGCGTGCAGGGCGGTACAAATGATGATTACGCAGGCGTGGAGGGTTTTGGCGGTTCTGCCCAGATTGGCGATTATGCGGGCGCTACTAGCAAAAAATACTGCGTGAATTCGCTGGCTGCGGACGCTGTGAGCTTTAACGAAAGGTTTGACGATAACTGCGCTTCGAAATACGACGCGAGCGGCACCGAGACCGTTAATTGCAACGTAAATTTAAGCTCAAAATGCGGCGAGAGCCCTAATTTTGACGTAAATCGCAACTTAAGCCTAGGCGCGGGCTACGAAGAGAAAGAAAGCTTAAATTTAGGCGAAAATTTTAGCACTAGTTGCGGAGAAAGTTTATATTCAAGCGCAAATTTCATCTATGATTCAAGAAAAAATTCTGCTGAGAATTCTGATGGCAAATTTAGCCCCAAGTGCGGAGAAAATTCACGCCCAAACGTAAATTTAACCCGTGGTTCAGGAAAAAATTTCGCCGTCAATTCCAGTGAAAATTTAGCCTGCAGTTTAGGTGAAAGTGCTGCCGCAAATGGTTTAAGCGAAAGCCCTGCTGAAAATTCTAGCGAAAGCTATACCGCAAATTCCAAAGAAAATTCCATATCCGATCCTGCGCGCAGAGTGTTTGTATATCTAGATCCGCCGTTTGCGATCAGGCAGGGCTTTGGCGGGATTTACGAGCGGGTGCTGGCGCTGATAGCGCACCTGAGCTCCGTGCAGTGCGAGCTGCTAATCGCGATCGAGCATATGAGCGAGCTTGAGCTGCCGCCGAAAATCGGCGATTTCACGCTGCTTAAATCGCGCAAATTCGGCGCTACGACGATGAGCTACTACGAAAAATGAAAAGCTTAAAACAAATTTTAGATTATTACGCTGATTTGAAAAATTGCGACGCGGATCTTTTCGGCGCGCCCGATCCGCTGCAGGTCGCAAAGGGACATCGAAACGACGTCGTAGCGCTCATCTGCGCGCTGTTTGCTTACGGGAGCGCGGCTCAAATTTTAAAATTCCTCCGCTCGCTTGATTTTTCGCTTTTAGACGGGAGCGATGAGCGCATGAGAGCGGAGCTTGCGGGCAAAAAGTATAGATTTCAAAGCTCGCGCGACGTCGCTGAAATTTTTATAACTTTAAAGCGGCTTAAAAACAGCCTCAGCATCGAAGAGAGCGTGCTTTGCGGTATGCAAAAAAGCGGACGGATCGAGGATGGGATAAATTTTTTAATCGGCGAAATTTACAGATTAAATCCTTATCGCAGCCCGGGATATGAGTTTTTTTTTGGTCGCGGCTTCGCGCAAAAGCCCACGTCGCCGTATAAGCGCTACAATCTTTTCCTGCGCTGGGCGGTGCGCGACAGCGACATCGATCTGGGGCTGTACAAAAAGATCGAAAAATCGCGCCTCCTCATCCCGCTCGATACCCATACGCATAAAGTTTCGCTTAAGCTTGGGCTGATCGATCGCAAGAGTTACGATTTCGAGGCGGTTTTGCAGCTTACGCAAAGCTTAGGACACTTCGATCCGAGTGATCCCATCAAATATGACTTCGCGCTGTATCGCCTCGGACAGAGCGGCGAGATAGATAAAATTTTGCCCGAACTAAGCGCGAGTTTAGATAAAACTGCGGAATAATTGGCGAAATTTTATCTGGTACGCGTGATAAAATTTTATGAAGCTTTAGCGTGATTGCGCGGCGGAATTTTGCGCTGTATTGCCGTATAAGTAGGGTTGGTTTTGTTGGATTTGCCGTACGCTTTAAGTACAGCGCGCCAAAATTTCATAAAATTTTAGCAAAAGATCGCTTCATAAAATTTTGCAAATTTTACGAATAGCCGCGTAAAATTTATAGGGCTGTCTTGTAGAATTTGGGTAAAATTCCATAGCCTTGTGCTGCTTAAATTTTATAAAATTTTGCAGCTCGTGCGCGACGCGATAAATTGCGTGGCACTAAAACGGCAATCGTGCGGCAAATTTCATAAATTTAAGTGGGAGCTGTGCAGTAAAATCCTATAGAATTCCGCGAAATTTTATAAAATTGCACGGAATTTTAGCAGGCGCTAGTATGCGTTTTGCGGTGCATGGGCGGTTTTGTGATCGTAATTGTACGGAATTCTGGCAGGCGTTCATAGCGCGTGTCTGTGTAATTTGAGAAAAGGACAAAAATGGAGCTTGAACTTTGGCAGTTTGCGGTGCTTTTTGCAGCGGCGTTTTTCGGCGGATTTATCGACTCGATCGCGGGCGGCGGCGGGCTGATCTCGCTGCCTGCGCTGCTTGCCGTGGGCGTTCCGCCGCATGTAGCGATCGCCACAAATAGATTTCAAGGCAGCTTCGGAAGCTTCACCGCCGCTTTAAATTTCATCCGCAAGGGTTACGTCGATGCGGCGGAGATCTTGCGCGGCGTGGTTTTTACGTTTATTGGCGGACTCGTCGGCGCTTATGTCCTGCTTCTAATCGATGCGAAATTCCTAAATTACCTCATTCCGATCCTGCTGCTGGCACTTTTCTTTTATATGATTTTTTCACCAAACCTTGGCGAAGCGCCCGCAAAACCCAAGATGTCAAAAAAGAGCTTTTACGCGATTTTCGGGCTCGTTTTAGGGTTTTACGACGGATTTTTCGGCCCGGGCGCGGGCTCGTTTTGGACGTTTGCTCTCGTGGGAATTTTAGGGCTTTATATGAAAAAGGCGGTCGCACACACGAAGGTTTTAAATTTCACCTCAAACATCGTTTCTTTGGGCGTTTTTATCATCGGCGGGCAAATTTTATGGCTCGTCGGAGCGGTGATGGCGGTCGGACAGATCGCGGGCAGCTTCGCGGGATCAAGCCTCGTGATGCGATGCGACGTAAAATTCGTGCGCAAGATGCTTCTGCTCGTCGTTGCCGCCACGATTTTAAAGCTACTTTACGGACTGATTGCAAGTTAATTACAAACTGATTGAGGGTTGATCGCAGACTAATAAAGTCAAAATCATAGAATTTTATACAGGATTTCGTATAAAATTTCGCGTAAAATTTTATGAGCTCTCGTTGATATGCTACGACAGCGTCGATCTTGCCGCCTCGATGGTGCTTAGTTTACTGCTGCGGTGTTGATTTTGCCGCAGCGTTACGCCGAACTTACTGAGACACTGCCAATTTACTACTGCAGCGTCGATTATATCGTAGCTTCGCGCTGATCTTGTCGCGACTACGCTAATTTCCCGCTGCTGCGATGTTGATTCTATTGGCGTTACGTCGGAGGTCTCGCTTGTCGTGAGGTATTGATTTTGTTGTTTCGATATCGTCGATTTTGCTCCGCTACATCGACGACTTCGTTGCCGCGCTTGCTACTGCGAGGATTTTAATTGCGTTGCGCGGTGTCGCACTGATTTTTATGACGGCGCTGTTCTTTCTGCTGCGATGGTAGCGATTTTGGCGCTGCTTTTACCGCCCCGCCGCCCGTATCACTACCATGGGCGGTTTGATTTTGCCGGTCGAGACATTGATGATCTTGCTACCGCAAGGAATTTAATTTACTGCCGTAACGACTTCAGTGAAATTTCGCCCATTCGCGCCAGTTAAATTCCACCGCACCACCCGTATATCTATTTCGTCGTATTGCCATGCATTCATTCGGTGCCGCTGATAGAGTCGTTGTATTGCCGAGCGCGCGGCGTTATCGTGCTCACATTGATGAAATTTAATCGGGCACCGTCGTGCACGCCTCTTTCCCGCTTACTCGCTTTTTAAAATACACGCCACCTTAGCGAGTCGTTTTACTCGCCCTGTGCTCGTGCCCACAGTTCAACCATTTGCTGTGCAGATTCGCCGCCGTGCCCGTATAGATTAAATTTAGCCGCACTTCCACACGCTGTTTTCTACGCCCATCGGATATTTAAATTTTGCCATTTCGCCGCCATGGCTCGCTATTCCGCGCTAGCTTCTCGCCATATTGTCCGCTGTATTGTGCGATAAATTTAATCGCATTGCCGCGTCTGCCGTTTCATTCTGCTAATGTAGGCGAAATTTTGCCTATCCATGCCATTTAATTTGTCGCATTGCCGCGTATCTGTTTCGCCTCACCCGCCGAAATTTAGCCGCCCCGCGCGCTTATTAACTTTACCGCGCCGCCGCCTTTCCGCCAATTAATTTTAGCTGCGCCGCCGCACCCTCCGCGCCCGCAATCTTGCTCGCGAAATTCTGCCGCCTAAAACAAAGTTAAAATATTTTGCGATAAAATGGGCAAAATTTTTCACAAAGGATTTACTATGCAGATCATTTCAACTCCCGATGCGGCACAGGCCATCGGGCCGTACTCTCAGGCGATCAAGGCTGGCGGGCTTATCTTTACCTCGGGGCAGATCGCGCTTAAGCCTGACGGCGAGTTCGTCGCGGGCGGCGTGGAGGCGCAGAGCAGGCAGGTTTTGCAAAACCTCGCCGCGATCCTGAAAGAGGCGGGCGCGACGCTGCAGGATGCCGTCAAAACGACGATTTTTCTGGCCGATATGGGCGATTTTGCCGCGGTGAACGAGATATACGCAGCGGCGTTCGGCGAGCACAAGCCCGCTCGCAGCACGGTGCAGGTCGCCAAGCTCCCCAAAGGCGCGCTTGTGGAGATCGAAGTAATAGCGCTGGCTAGGGCTTAGCGCTAAATTTAGATCGCTAGAACTCTGCCGGTTCGCGTTTGCGGTTAAAATTTAGACGCGGGCTGCTCGAAATTTTAAACGGCTCGCTTTGGTTTTGAAGCTACGCGTGCTTTTAAATTTAGATTTTCAAAGCCGCGCCAAACGCCCGTGGTTTTATGCAAACAGCGCGTCCGGTGCGCTAGGGCGTTAAAATTTCTCGCTCGAAACGGGATCAAAACGATAGAAAAACTTATTCAAAAATCTAAAAATATCACGGTCTCGGGGCGCAGCGACATAAAGCCCGCGTGGATCGCGTAGGCACAGCGGCGGCTCGGTTTCGCGCTGCCTACGGGCTACAAGCAGATGCTACTAAGATACGCTAGCGTGAGCGCGGCGGGGACGGAACTAAAAACGATCGCGCCGCCAGAGTTTGCGGATAGTGCCGATGCCGACATCTGCTACACGTATGAGATAAATCTGAAAAATGGGCTATTCGCCGCGGATTAGCTTGTGTTTTTGCAGCTCGAGGACGAAGAGTATTATTTTAAAATTTCGCCCGTAGGCGACGGCAGCGGTATAGCGGATGGCTCGCCAAACACGCTGCGCGGCAAGACGGCGGAGAGCATGAGCGGCGAAGCCATGGGCGAGACGGCGCGTGATACAATGGTAGCGACGGTATCCGACAGTGCGGAAAATAGGGCATCTGGCGACGAAGCGCGCGCGGAGAGATCGCCGGATGCGGCGCACGATATGAATGTCGAGGCGGCAGATGAAACGACGTGTAAAATTGCAGGCGCGACAACGAGCGAGATGGCAGACGAGACAGCAGGTGGGGCGATGAATGAGATAGCGAGCGAGCGGGCAGACGATGCGCCGTGTGAATACAAAGTCTATGTGCGCGACTACGCGCAGAGCGAGGATAGGCTTTTTGCAGACGATTTTTATGGGTTTTTGGAAAAATTTTAAAACGAAATTTAAGGCAAAATCAGGAGCGATAAATGGGACTGTTTGACATTTTTAAAAAGCAAAAATTTGACATCGACGTGCGTGCGGACGGCGTTTTTATTGGCGGCGTAAACTGCGAGTTTGATCTAGCTAAGTTTAACGAAGCCTTAGGTCAGCCGCGCGTGATCGATGACGGGGAGGGCAAAAGCCGCTATTTTTGGGATGAGGCGGGGATTTTCGCCTTCGTGCGCGCAGGAGAGCTCGCAGAACCGAAGCTTTCCGAGATAGTTTTGATGCTTGAGGTCGCAAAGGGCGTGCAGCACGAGGTTCCGCGCAAGCTCTACGGCGGCGCGTTCACGCTAGAGGGCAGACCGCCGCTTGAGGCCGTGCCAGAGCAGGAGCTGCGCGGCGCGTATATATTTTTGGAGCTTAGCCTGGGCAAATTTGAAGTCTCGCTAGCTCTTGCCGAGGCCGTGCAGGAGCGCATAGGCGCGATGGACTTCGCCGAGCGCTTCACTAAGCGCGACACCGACGAGATCGCAGATATCGTGCGAGCTGCGAAAATGCCGATAGGGCGCGTCTGCATCAATCAAAAAGAGAAAAAGGTAAAGCGAAAGCCGAGCGATAAATTTAAGCTTCCGCGCGCGGCGGGCGAGACGCTAGCTTTTAAAAATTTTAATTTCAAAATCGCCGTGATGAACGAGCTGATGTATGAAAAATCCCTGCTACAGCCCAAATTTGACGTGTTTGAGTACTGCGAGGAGCGCGGTATCGATCCGTATGCGGACTTCGGCGCCCTGCCGCAAGCCAAAAAGTGGTTTAAGGACTATCCGGTCCCCGCAAATTTGGCGGAGCAGGTGAGCGAACTCTACCTTGACGGCGGAAACGAAATTTACCTGCAAATCGCGCCTGATTGGGACGGCGAGGATGAGCTTTTTGATATCAAAAACATTGATGCCGCCGAGCTTGCACAATTCAAAAATCTTAAAAAAATCGAGACTAGCGGCATCGGCATATCTAAAAAGGCGCGAAAAGCCTGCGCAGATGTGAGGATTGCGGTAGTTTATTGAGTGCGGAAATGGACTTTGAGCCATACAGCGCGTGGTTTAAAAAGCTGAAGTAGGCTTTTGAGCTGCGGTGCGCGCTCTTAAAGGTTGCAATTGTTGCCGCGCCGCGCAAAATTCCGCGCAAAATTCTACTTATATCGAGCGCTATAAAGCTTTGAAGGGCGCTTGGCGAAGCATCTGACATGTCTAATTTGGCGCGCATTACAAGCTTTAAGGAAGCTCGTTTGCAGCATAAGAGCTGCATCGCTGAATGCGCGAGATGAGTGTGTTACGCGAGCAAAAATAGTTCGCTTTTTGATTTTGGAAAAAATCGCTGCGTAGCAAGGGGATTAAATTTACCGCTTTTAAATTTTAAAATTTACAAAGAGCGGCGCTTGCGGCTTTGAATGTGCGGCTAAATTTAGATTTCATAAAAGATTAAATTCTAAGCGTAGTTAAATTTGCGTCTTTAATTTTGCTTGCAGCCTGTGTCGCACTGCAAAACAGAGTGCGAAAATAGATCGCATTTGCGCGCGATCAGCGCGGATGAAATTAAAATTTCGGCTTTGAAATTTAGTCTGAATTTGCAGCTCGCATCAAGAAAGTATTTTTTGCAAGCCGATATTGAGTAGCCAAGAAGTGTCTTGAAACTTAGCATCAGCGGCTTAGAAAGTATTTTGAAATCCGCGCCAGAGTGTGTTTTAAAACAACAAGGTGCGGCGCTACTTTGCTGTTTTAAAACGCCGCTTCGAGGCTAAATTTCATAGTCGCATAAAGCCGTCGTCGTAGCTGCCTTCTAGCTTGCGGCGCATATCCTCGCGCCATTTTGGCGTAAGCGTCGCAAGTCGGTTAAATTTTGCTAACAGCCCTTTATCGAGGCGATCGCCGTAAAATAGACGGTTGAGCTCCATTACGCTCATCGTAGCGGGGTCGCGCTCTACGACGTAGATCTCGTCGCCCGCGCGGCACGAGCCCGCCTCCAGCACGCGGTAGTACCAGCCGGTAAGCCCGCTGCGCGCGATTTCCGCCGTCATCTCCGCGTTGCCCCAGCGCATCGAGAGCTTATAGCAGGGCTTGCGCGGCTGGCTTACTTGCAGCACCAGTGAGCCTATGCGGTGCACATCGCCGATACAGACGTTTTGCTCGTGTAATCCGCTGATTGTGAGGTTTTCACCCATTGCGCCGTAAGCTAGATTTTTAAGTCCCAAAAATCTCTCCCACGCGGCGTAATTTTGCAGCGAGTTGGCAAAAATCGCCTTTTCCGTGCCGCCGTGATGCAGCGTATCGGCTACCGCGTCACCCTCGAATCCAAGCTCATTCGCGCGCACTTCGCCCGCTCTAGCTTGCTTGAATATCGCCGTCTCCCAGCGTTTTTTTAGAGGCTGCGTAGCGCGCTCGTCGCCGTAAGTGCGCGGTTGCCCGGTCAGTAATGCCTTTAAAACGGGCATTTTTCGCTCCTTAAAATTTGCATCCGTTCTCCTTAGATCATAAAATTTAGGCAAGAATTTTAGCTCGAAAAGAATTTTAAAATTATAAATTTTACAGCGATTTTGCGCTAAATTCCAAGTGCAGGCTTGAAATTTAGCGCGCGGCGTTATTTGTAGTCGTTCGCGTCATAACTTTTGCCGTCGTTAAAGTCGCTCAAAAGCCGCACGACGACGGGGCTAAGCAGGATGATCGCGATTAGGTTTGGGATCACCATCAGTCCGTTAAACATATCGGCTAGCCCCCAGACGAGGTCGATCTTTTGCACGCTTCCTATGAATACGAATGCGACGACCAAAATTTGCAAGAGCTTGACGAATTTTGCGCCCAGGAGGTATCGCACGTTGATCTCGGCGAAGTAATACCAGCCCAAAATCGTGGTAAATGCGAAGAAAAACAGGCAGATCGCCACGAAGCCGTAGCCGCCGCTGTGACCTAAAATTTGCGACCCGAAGGCTTCCTGCACCAGCGAGATGCCCGAAAATACCGCTTTGCCGTTTTCGAAGGTGACTACGTCGGTGCTCAGCACCACAAAAACTGTGATGTTAAGTACGATGAAGGTATCGACGAAAACGCCCATTATGCCGAGCACGGCTTGATCTACGGGGTGTTTGACGTTCGCTGCGGCGTGTGCGTGTGGCGTCGAGCCCATGCCCGCTTCGTTTGAAAAGAGCCCGCGCGCGATGCCGTATCTCATCGCGGTGGCGATCGTAGCGCCCGTAGCGCCGCCCCAAGCAGCCGATGGATCGAAAGCAGCTTTGAATATCAGCGCAATGACGGATGGAATTTTATCGAAATTTGAGCCGATGATGACGAGACCAACGAGTACGTAGCAGATCGCCATTAGTGGCACGACCTTTTCGGCTACGCGCGCGATCGCTTTTACGCCGCCGAAAAAGATGACGCAGCAGATGAGCGCCAATGCTGCGCCGCTCACCCACTTTGGGATTCCAAATGCACTGCTAAAGCCGTCTGAGATGGAGTTTGCTTGCACCATATTGCCCATGAAACCCAAAGCAAAGATGATGGCCAGCGCAAAAAACGCCGCTAAAGGCTTGGCAAATGGACTTTTAAGTCCGCGACTGATGTAAAACGCGGGCCCTCCGATCATATGTCCGCTATCGTCCT
Source organism: uncultured Campylobacter sp. (assembly GCA_963530195.1). Classification (GTDB taxonomy): domain Bacteria; phylum Campylobacterota; class Campylobacteria; order Campylobacterales; family Campylobacteraceae; genus Campylobacter_B. The sequence continues at coordinate 70,126 of CAUSCW010000001.1, read as the reverse complement.
TGGTGCGGTAAATTTGAGCCAGGCAGATCTCTGCGAAATTCGTCGCCATGCCTAAAAACGCTGCGCACCACATCCAAAATATCGCGCCCGGCCCGCCCATCACTAACGCGGTGCTGGCGCCTACCAGGTTGCCCGTACCGACCTGCGCCGCGATCGCCGTGGCGACGGCTTGGAACGAGCTCATGCCGCTTTTGCCCGCAGCTTCGCCGTGCAGGGAGAAGTTGCCGAAAAGCTTGCGCGCGCCCATTCTAAATTTAAAAATCTGCACCAAATGCAAGCGCGCCGTAAAATATGCGCCGGTGCCGCAAAGTAGGGCGATTAGAAAGTACGGACCCCACAAAAAGGAGTTGATCGCGTCAATTGTGGCGGTGAGTTTGTCGAGAAAATTTTGCATGATCTTTTCCGTGAATTTAAGATGCGAAAATATATTTTAAAAACTCTTAAATTACTATAAATCGAGAGAAATTTAAGCGAAATTTTAAAGCGTTTTTATAATTTTACTCAACATTGAGCAAAGCGGTATATGCCGTTTGCTCTGCATGCCAGCTTGCTTGGCAAGCGATCTAGAATTCGCGCCTTAGCTACCTAAATTTACAAAGCAATCAACTGAAATTTTAAGCCTTATTATTCATCACCGCCGATTTTGAAAACGAACATCTTGCAAGCGTTACAAAGGGCAGGGATCAGGCTAAAGAGGCGTGCTTTGAGGCTCCAGTGCTCGCGATACATTTTCATCATCGCGGCTTCTTTTATGAAGCGGATACGCTCAGGCTCCCAGCTCTGCACCTCTGCACCGCCACTAATGCCCATTTTAAAGGGCGCATTTTGCATGTGCCGCATCGCGTCGTGGCGCTTGGAGTCGAAGTTCCTAACCGAAAAATCGCTCATAAAATCACTCAGCACGTAGCCACTAAATTTTTGTGAAAGCGCGATAAAAAATTTTTTAAATTCCTCCTTTTCAAAATACATACTCACGCCCTCTAAGATGAAGATGTAGCCCGCGCTGCCGTGCTTTGCGACTAGCTCGTCCATCCACGAGGGATCTAGCATCGAGCAGGGCAGGCTGAAGTTATTCTTTGCTTTGGGTAGCATCTCGTCGCGCACTGAGATGACGTCGGGTAGATCGAGATCGTAAAATAGGGCGTGCGGCAGGGCTTTTTGCAATCTAAGCGGGCGAGTGTCGAGTCCTGCGCCGAGCTGCACGATGACGGGGTGGTCGAACTCCGCCGCGAGCCGCAGCGTCTCGTCGTCGAAAAATTTAGCGCGGATCACGGTGCCTGTCTTGCTAAGGCGCGCGTCGTTAAATTTCGCAAAATCATAATCGATCTGTTCGACCACGGCGCTCGAAAACGGATCATTTAGGATTGGATCCGCGTCTTTGAAATCCAAGTGGCGCATATAGACATTGATTAGCAGCGTCTCGGAAACGTTATTTTTAAAATTTAACTTTTGCATGAAGTGCCTTTCTTACGGTATCATTGCGAGCAAAATACCGCTTATTTTTAATATGCATTATTATATCCTTGCTAAATAAAATTTCAATAAAATGATATGAATTTTTATTTAGAGATAGAATTTTAAATTCGCGCCGTGGGTTTCGGCTATAATTTCGCCGCGTAAAGCTCAATTAATTTTTGAAATTTTATGCGATGTAAAGCGCGGGTAAAATTTAGAATTTTAAAAGCTATAAAATTTATTATCTTAGGCGACCCAGATGCGCAGCCATAGTGCGGATGGTAAATTTAATCCGCGCAGCTTTATCTTTGTCTAAATATTTCATTGTATAATTCTTAGCTTTTGGAGGTTATATGGAAAAATCGCGGCTGGGACTACTGCAAACCGAGGCTATCGCCACACTTAGCGACGAGGAGCTTGCAATGTTCGAGCACCAAGTCATCAAAAAAGGCTATGTTTTTTATAGTGAGGCGCCTAAAGTTTTTATTTTTAAAAGCGGGCAGGCGAAGCTTTCGTTTTTTGAAGACGGCGAAGAATTCATCATCAACTACCTAAACAAGGACAATATTACCATTCTTAATGAAATTTGCGCACTTGAGTTTTTAGAGGACAGCGAGATTTACACGATCGATGCGAGCGGACTAGGGGAGATCTTGGCAAATCGCAGCTTTTGCGAGGCGTATATAAAAATTTTAACTGAGATAATCCTGTTGCAGCGCAAAATCACGCGTTCCATACTTTTTGAAAATGCAAAAGGGCGCATCGCGAGCTTTTTGATCGAGCTTGCAAACGAGCAGAATTTTCATCAAAATGGCTACAAATACGTCTTTTTGCCCTTTTCGCTAAAGGTGCTTTCATCCTTCGTAGGGCTCAAGCGTCAAAGCGCGAGTACCGCGTTTAACGAGCTTGTAAAAGATAACGTAATTCAAAAAATCAGTCAGCACGAGTTTTTGATCCTAGACTACGACAGATTGCTTAGCTACTGTGTTTAGGCGCGGGCTAGAGTTTTTAAAGCAATTTGTGCGACTTACGGCTTAAGCGCGAAATTTTGTCTAAAGTTACGGCGCAGGATTTTGCCTAGATTTACAGCGTAAAATTTTTATCAAGAGCTTGGTTTTAGAATTTCATCCCGAATTTCGCTTAGGATTTCGTCTAAAATTTTAACTTATATAAAATTTGGGTTTGTAGTCTCGTTTAAAATTCTGTTTTGAATTTGCTTAAAATTTTAACGTGTAATTCGCTTTTGGATTTTATCCGCTATCCTAAAACGCAAAGCTTTGGAATTTTAAATTTAGCGGCAGGCTATGGAATTTAAAATTTTAAATCAAGCTGGAATTTTATGGGTTGCAATGGAATTTAAAATTTAGGATCGAACGAAATTTTATGTATGAGAATAAAATTTAAGAAACTAAAAATGCACGGCAAAGTGCCGCGCCATATTTTGTTTATATCGTGCTGAAGCGCGATAGATTAGTCTTTCTTTTTCATATCGTATTTATTGACCATAAATCCGACCAAGCCTACGAAAAATAGACCGCCGCAGATGTTGCCTAGCGTAACCGGGATCATATTTTTAACGATGAAATTTCCCCAGTTTATTGAATCTATTTGAGCTGCCGTTACGCCGTGAAGCGAGCTTGCAAGAGCGTTTACATCGCCACCCGCAGCCGCAAGGTAGTGACCTTTAGCGATGATACCTTCAGTTAGGATAAACATATTTGCCACGCAGTGTTCCATCGAGCAAGCTACGAATGCGCCGATCATCCACATAATTGCAAAGAATTTACCCGATAGATTGCTCTCGCTGGTTGCAGTCCAGATAGACATACATACAAACACGTTACAAAAAATTCCGCGGATGAATAGCTCATGAAAAGGCGCGTTTATTTTGCCTGCTGCTGCAGGAATGAAGTGCTGCAAGATGTAGCCGTCATATTTAAGCGGAAGTCCTGAGTAATAATACATATACGCGATTAACGCGCCGCCTACGAAGTTAAAGCACCAAACGATAGCCCAATAGCCGATAGTTTTACCTAGCGGCAATTTACCGTCGGCGGCAGGCACACCCGTTAAAACAGAGCTGGTAAATAGATGCCCACCGTAAAAAACCACCATCATCAGACCGCAGCTAAAGGTAATACCACCGATGAAATTCGATAAGCCAATAGATTGCTTTTCAGCCATTCCGACGGTCGAGTGAGCCCAGAAAATATCGCCCATAGCGATTGCAGCGCCCGCCATTATAGCTAGAAAAATTATGCTAATTAGCGGGGTATGCGCCTTGTGTTGCATCGAACTAGACACCGCTTGCGCGGTTTCTGCAGGATTTAACATTTACTCCTCCTCATTTAAATTTGAATCAATTTCTAAGATACGCTCATAAGCTTTTAGCGCACTTTTTTTTGCGCTCTCGCTTAGCCCTTCTTTAAAATCAAGGACATTATCGAGTAGCACGCTTATGCCCAAAAACAGCGTCTTTGGGCAAATTTTGCGCAGATAGCTTAGAAGCACCGGCGTAGGTAGGTTATGCGTCGAGTAGATATAGTCGCGATCGTTGCTGAGGTCGAAAAATTCTATCTTATCCTCATCAAAGCCGCTCATCGCATCTACTACGATCAGAATTTCAGGGGCGAATTCCCTAAGTGCTACAAATTCGTTTTCGGGCACATCCTGCCCATAAAAAACGCGCCAGTCTTTTAAGTTCGCCTCGACTATTCGCCCTGTTTCATTGCCCACGTCATCGTCGCCGCGAAGGGGATTGCCGATACAAAGCAACGCCTTTCGCATCAAAAATCCTTCCTTAGCACGAAGTATCCTTCGCGCATATTTTTTAGCAGATCTTTAAGCTCACATTCGCAAAGCTGAGGGATTAGCTTGGCTGCGTGCTCAGCAAAAATTTCAATCTCGAAATACTTGCTTAGGTTACCGATCTTAAATTTAACGTAGTCGCCCGAGTTTTCGATGATGCGTTTAAATTCTTCATCGTCTATCTCAAGTACCTTTTCGCTAAAATCTATCGTACCTACGCCGTGACCGACGCAGGTGGAAAAAACCTTGATATCCTTTAGCTCTTTGGGTAAATTTTCGTTTTCGTCCATATGCCGCTTTGTAAGCTTAAAAACCTCAATCATCGTTTGCTCCAGACCTCTTTTTGCGGATCGATCTTAAATTCCTCCGCAGCGCGGGCGTATTTTAGATATACGTCGTTGTGCAATAGTGCCATGCACTCCGCGTATCTAGGATCCTCTTCGGTGTGGATAGCGTTAAGTAGAGCCTCGCGAGAAGCTTTTGGATCGTGAACGTCAGATGAGGTTTTGATCGCATCCATATATTTTGCAAATAAAACTCTTCCGAAAATATAGCTCATCAGCCTCTTAGCTTCAGCTTGCAGATCGCGCTCGAATAAAATATCGCCGATAACTGAATTCTTGACCGGTGGCGGAAGAGTGCTATCTTGCTCATAGCTCTTCTTTTGAAGCTTTTGATCGATGATGCCAAGCGCCATGCCAAGACCATAGATGATGCTAGCAGGATGCGGAGGGCAGCCGGGGATATAAACATCTACCGGTACAATCTTATCGATACCACTCCATACGCTATATGCGTCGTGGAAAATTCCACCAGTGCTTCCGCAGGCCCCAAGAGCTACTACGATCTTTGGATCAGGTGCAGCCTCATAAGCGCGGAGCAGCGGATAATACATCTGTCGAGTAACCGGACCGGTGCAGACTAAGATATCTGCGTGGCGAGGGTTAGCTACAAGTTTAAATCCGAAGCGCTCCGGATCCCACATCGGCGTGATAGAAGCAAAAATTTCGATTTCACAGCCATTGCAACTTCCGCAGTCGATACGATAAACGCTGAAGCTTCGTTTGATATTTTTCAAAAGCTCCAATTTTGCGGTTAGATCGTTTGCGTTTTTAATATTTTCGGGGACTTGATACAAACTCATTTTATTGCCTCCTCTATACCTTTGGTCACTCTTTCGACCGCTTGAGCTTTTTTGCATTCAGGACAGATATAGAGATATTTTTTAGCTTCTTCTAATCTGCCTGGAAGCAAATTTGCAGTACTTAGCTTTTCTAGCGTGTAGTTGATGAGCCTTTTTGGGGTCATCGGCTTGCCGCAGCAGCTGCATTTCTCCATCTCAAGCTCGCCGTGTTGGATAAGCGCGCTTTTATCAAATTTTACCGCTAGCTCAAAGCTATTGCCTAGCCTTACTGCTCCCGTAGGGCATACCTCGTCGCAGCGACCGCAAAATATGCAGCGCCCACAGTCAAATTCCCAAATTAGTTTAGTTTGGGCTTCGTTCATCTTAAGCTCAATCGCATTGGATGGGCAGGCGATTCCGCACGCAGCACAGCCTATGCAAAGCTCATAGGTATATTCAGGCTGCCCGCGAAAATTCTCGGGCACGATGTATGGCTCAAACGGATAAGCATAGGTCGCCTTACCATATTTTTCGGTAATGTCGAATAATTTCATCATCTTAAATCCTTTTTGCTAACCTTGCCGTCTTGGCAAAATTTCTTAAGGTCTTTTTCGGTTAGAATTTTACTCTTTCCGCTATTAATATCGACTAAAGTTACGCGCTCGGTGCATGAGTAGCACGGATCCATCGAGCATACGATTAGCGCCGCATCGGAGATGTTATTTCCGCGGAATTGAAATCGCAAGCTCGGCCAGTTGTTATACGTAGCGGCGCGACATCTCCAGCGGTAAACCTTCTGTGCGTTTCCTTGCATGATCCAGTGGACGTTTTCGCCTCGCGGCGCTTCGTCGTGACCTAAAGCGTAGTTTTCCGGTCTGATCATAGTCTGTGGATCGATCATTATCGGAGTTTGCGGCATTTGATGCAAGCACTGCCTGATGATGTGGATCGATTGTTTAAGCTCTTTATATCTTACGACTTCGCGACTGAATACATCGCCACCGTGCTCTACGGCTACTTCGAATTCTATCTTGTTGAAGAAATCATAAGGGTGATCGTAGCGGTTGTCGCGCTTAAAGCCGGAGCCGCGCATATTAGGGCCTACCGGGCTAAAATCACGCGCCACTTTGCGATCTAATACGCCCACGCCTTTCCAGCGACCGATTTGGCGTTTATCCTCCATGACGGCGTCCCAAATTTCAGAAATTTGGACATCGAGCTTGTTGATGATCTCGATGCTCTTGCGGATTTCGTTATCGGTCATATCGCGGCGAAGTCCGCCCATAATTACATTGCCGTAGGTCTTGCGGCCGCCGGTTACGAGCTGAGCTAGCTCCATAGAATACTCACGCACCCTAAAGATATGCATGAAGGCGTTGTAGTTACCCGTTACCTCGCAGGCTAGACCGATATTTAAAAGATGGCTGTGAAGGCGCTCGATCTCAAGGCAGATGACGCGGATGGCTTGCGCACGAAGCGGAATTTCAAGCTTGATGGCTTTCTCCGCTGCTTCAATACACGCAATCGCGTGAGCGTAGCCGCAAATTCCGCAGACGCGCTCTGCTAAATAGCCCATCTGATCGTAATTCATTCGGTTTTCAGCTAGCTTCTCCATACCGCGGTGTTGATAAAATAAGCGGTAGTCCGCATCGATAATCTCATCGCCATCGCAAAATAGTCTGAAGTGTCCCGGCTCATCGCTCGTTACGTGAAGAGGTCCAAGTGGAACATCCACTACTCCATCACCGCTAGGAAATAAAAACTCTGCATTAGGCTCGTCTTTATGATCTACAGGATCGGGCCTATAGCGGTAGTCCATTGCGTCTTTGCGAAGCGGATGAAGTCCATCCGGCCAATCATCGCTTAACACCAAACGGCGTTTATCGGGCAAGCCCTCAGCGATTAAACCAAACATATCGAAAGCTTCTCTTTCGTACCATACGCAAGCAGGCACTAAAGGAGTAACCGACGGGAACGTAGGATCCGATCCGGGAATTAGCGTCCTAACGGTGATGAAGCATTTATCCTCTGCGGCGAAATCCTCCGCTTCGGTCATCTTGCCACCTTCCATAGATATCGCATAGTAAAGTGCGAAATTTCCGTTTAGCTCGCGCTCATCGTTAGGGATCATCGTGCTGATAAAACCGCCGATGTCATAATATAGCGTCTTAACCGCAAGCGGTAGATCATTTCTATCCACTAAAACGGTGATTTGATCCTCGGCTTGGCGGGTAACTTCTAAGACCTTGACTTTAGTCTTTAAAATTTCTATAAATTTATCGCCTCTCATTTTTAACCTCTCATCATTATTCTAACGCCGTTTTCGACGAGCATCCAAAAATCACCTACGTGCCATACGCCGAAAATTATCACTAAAGCGCAAAGCAAGATTAGCGGTAAATTTTCAAACAAGCTCATCTCTTTAGCATAAACCACTTCACCTTTAGGCGTACCGAAGCTCGCTAGATTAAAGTGCGCGAAGTCCGCAATGAAAATAATTACGAGCGCGATCGCAAATAATGCTACGGCTATGTATTGACCGCTGGCTATCGCGCCTTTGAAAACGTTAAATTCGCTTACGAATATCGCAAACGCAGGAACACCTACGAGCGAACAGACCGCAGCACCAAACATTATCGTAGTAAGCGGAGCGATTTTTACCATACCGCCCATTCTAGACATATCTTTGTGACCATAAATTCTAGCGATATTACCGGTAGAGCAGAATGCAAGAGCCTTGGTAAAGCTGTGAGCCAAGCAGTGAAAGATCGCGGCAAGCAAGCCGAAATATCCGCCGATACCTAGCGCAAATGCAATAACACCCATATGAACGACCGAGTGGTAAGCAAACATCCTTTTTACGTCGTGCTGACGAACGAGGAAAATTCCTGCTATAAATAGCGTGATCGTACCGGAAATTAACATCACGGATTGAACGAAGTCAAAGCCTACAGCTTGAGCTGTGATAGCGTAATATCTAAATATCGCTAGCATCGCACATTTTAAAAGCACACCCGAAAGTAGTGCCGAAATCGGAGCCGGACCTTCTGCGTGAACGTCAGGAAGCCAAGTGTGAGTAGGAGCAAGTCCTGCTTTGGTTCCAAAGCCGATTAGAGCGAATATAAAGATAAGCTTAGCGGCATCGCCGTTTAAATTTTTGGCATTATCCATAATGCTCGTCCAAAGCATCGAAGCCTCGCCGTCGCCCGTGATTTTGAATGTAGCCGCATATAGTAAAACGGTAGCATAAAGCGCGAATGCTAAGCCGATCGAGCAGATGACGATATATTTGTAACCGCTCTCGGTGGATTTTTTATCTTTGTGAATAGCGACCAAAAATACCGATGCTAACGTAGTAGCCTCTACCGCAGCCCACATAAACGCGACGTTGTTGCAGATAACGCTAAGCGTCATCGTAAAAACGAAAACGTGGCAGAGCGCATAGTATTTTCTAAGATCGCTAAGATCCAGATGACCGCCCTGTATCTCCCACTTCATATAGGTGGTGGAGTATAAATTTACCAAAAAGCCCGTTACAGCGATTAGCACTAAAAATACGCAGCCTAGGCTATCTAGGAATAAGAATTTATCGTATGCATAAAACGCCTCGGCATTGCCGCTTAAAAGCTTGCCTACGTTACAGAGTAGCCCTGCGGATGTAACCGCAGAAATCAAAACGTGTAACGTGCTTAGGAGCTTGAAATTCTTAGGGCATAAGAATAATATCAGCGCTCCGAGCAACGGAAAAATTAATATAAAAGCTAAACTATTCATCATTAACCCCTTAAATTCGAAGCTTTAGACGTATCAAGTCCGTCATAAGCTTTGTAAAATCTAACCGCTAAAACGCTCATAATGATAACCGCAAAGATTGCATCGGTTAAAATTCCAAGCTCAACTAGCTCGTGAGAGTTGTAAGCCATAAGCGCAAGGCTTAGGTGGATGCCGTTTTCAAATAGGCAGTAGGCTAGAATTTGCTTGATGAAAGAATTTCTTAGCATGAAGCCGAAAATTCCCATCATAAATACGGTTACTGCCGCTATTAGAACGATTCTTTCTTGAATAAGAGAGAATTTAAGCAAGATCGGATTGATTGTCATCGCAATTGCTAGCGAAAATCCCATCGCAATAACGGGGCTTACGAAAAAGCCGCCTACCGGCTCATCCTCGCTGATCACATCCAGCTTTTTAACTAGCCAAAATAAAATTCCTGGCACGAAAATAACCTTCGTAAAAAACGCCACTATCGCCCAAATTCTAAGTTGCGGCGCATTGAAGTTAGAATACAGCATAAAAAATATGCTTACCAAAAGTAACGTCTGAATCGCGTAAATTCCGATTGAAAGCTTTAAATTTCTAAGTCCGAATACCGCGAGTGACGTTATTATCATACAAATTGCTAAAATATCAATACTATTCATCTTAAAATCCTACTACGTAAAGCGTTAATGCCGCAAAAGCAATGGCAAGAGCGCCGCATGAAATTTTGCGCATGCTCGAAGTCATTCTGAAGCGTGGTCCAAAGTTGTCGATGAAAACGGCTGCTACGTAAAATACGCCAGTTTTTAGCACAAAAATTATGATCGCCAAAAACGGATTGCTAAAATTCCACGGCTCAAATATCGTTAGGAATAATCCGATCATCGCAAATTGCTTCAAAATAAGCGCCGCTTGCACTAAGCCCAAATCGCTACCTGCATATTCGCCCAAAAGTCCTTCTTGAAGCTCTTGCTCGGCTTCGGCAAGATCAAATGGCTTTCTGCCGGTCTCGACATACATACACCATAAAAATGCAATCGAAGCGACAGCAAAGCTTGGAATTTGATAGCCGATCTGACCGCTGCGTACCATCCCCTGAATCTCAACTAAATTTGAAGTTCCCGCAGCCATCATTACTACGATTAGGCACATCATCATCACAGGTTCGACAAAAACGGCAAGCATCTGCTCGCGTCCGCCGCCGGTTGCGGCAAACGGGTTACCGCTATCTATCGAAGCCGCACCGAATACGAAGCGCAAAAGCGCACCTAGATATAAGATAACGAAAATATCCGAATATGCTCCGAAAATTTTATCGGTGGTTGGATCGCTGTATGTAATAGGAATAGCCGCCAAAATCGCTGCCGAAGTAGCGAAAAGGAAAAACGGCGCCCATCTAAATACCCAGTGGCTGCACGCAGGAACGGTCCTGCCGCGCTTAAAAAGCTTAATAATATCGCGGTAAGTCTGGAAAAAATCGCTTCCTTGTTTCGACTGAAGTTTGGCTCGAAGTTTTCTAGCCATACCGTCGAAGAGTGGAGCGACTAGGACGATAACCGCGACTTGAAATATCATTAAAAATATAGTTTGTATAGTCTGCATCTTAAACCTCCTAGATCAAGAAATATCCGACGCCCAGTATCGCGCAAAGATAGATTAGGATGTAAAGCGTATATAAATTTGCATAGCCGCTTTGAATAATTCCTATCTTATCGGCGATCTTCTTACTCCAATCGATTACCGGTTGATAAATCATCGTCCACCAAATGTCTTGTGGGTGGTTGTGATACTCGATCGGTCCGAAGTAGCCGTTTTGCTCTATTCTGCGTTTATGACCTCTAAATAGCCAGTCCATAATCTTTCTTAAATCGCCGGTAAAAGGACCGCCGGTCATCTGCATGCGAGGGCTATATTTAAAGCCGCACGCCCAAGGATCGGTCTCGCGAGGTTTGTCGCGATTTGCTTTCATAACCGCTAGGATGATAAACGGAAGCAGCATCGTAGAACACAAAATCACTGCAATAAGAGGAGTTGAAACGATACTTCCCAAAGGCGAAGTGATTGACGAAGCGCCTAGGCTTGCGACATACCCGCTATTGGAAGTGATAGAATTTACCGCTTGCATGATGTAATCGACTATGAAGTGTGCGCCTACGCCAAATCCTACGCAGCCTATCATCAAAATGATCATTCCTAAAACCATTCCTAATGGGCTTTCTTTTGCATTTTCCCAAATTTTTTCATCTCTTGGGGTTCCTGCGAAGATTACCGCATAAAGCTTAAGGTGCATACCGACCAAAACGCCGGTGAGTGCAAGAGCGACCACCGCTAAAGAGAAGGCGTATCTAATGAAAATTCCGCTTTCCTTAGCACCTTGAAGCATTCCTTGATAGGTAAACCATTCCGAAACGAAGCCGTTTACCGGAGGAAGCGCTGCAATACCCATGATACCGATAAACATACCAACAGCAGTTAGAGGCATTTTTTTAGCTAGCCCTCCTAGCACGTCCATATTTTGCGTATGAGTAGCGTGGATTACAGAGCCTGCACATAAGAATAGCAAGCCTTTGAATATCGCGTGATTTACTACGTGGTAGCAGCCTGCTAAAAATCCGACTGCGGCTAGTGTTACATTGCCTGCTGCGACGCCGTAAATTCCGGTGCCAAGACCTAGTAGGATAATGCCGATATTTTCAACCGAGTGGTACGCAAGAAGTGCTTTAAAGTCGTGCTGGCACAACGCGTATAAAACGCCAAAAAGCGAGCTAGCTGCTCCTAGGATCAAAACTGCAAGCCCAAAATAGATGCTTAGCGGTAAAAATAGTGTAAATTTAACAAGGGTAAAGAGCGCTACTTTAATCATAACGCCGCTCATTAGCGCAGAGACATTTGATGGAGCCGCAGGGTGAGCTTGCGGTAGCCAAACGTGAAAAGGCCACATTCCAGCTTTTGAGCCGAAGCCGACCAAAAATAGCACAAAAGCAGCCACGGAAGCGCCCATCGGCATATTTACTTTTCCCCACTCTGCAAATTCGAAGCTGCCTGCGTAGTTTGCAATGATAAGTAATCCACAGGTGATACAAAATGCACCGATCTGCGCTATACCTAGATATACCATAACGGCTTTGAGCGTGCCTTTGCCATCGTTTACTATGATTAGAAATGACGAAATTAACGTCATAAGCTCCCATAAAACAGCAAAGCAAAATACATTATCTGCGCTGATGACTAAAAGCATAGATAAGATGAAGGTATTAAATAAACATGCAAAAACGCCGATATTTGCCTTTCCGATATATTCCTCGGCGTAGCTCATACCGTAAACACTGCTTGCAAAGCCTATAAAAACGACTACGAAGCTGAAGAAATTTCCAAGCGGGCTTAAAGCAAATTTTGGCGCATATAAGAAAGTGCCGCCTAAAACGAAGCTATCGCTTACGCCCATATTGGCTACGAAATGACACATCGCGTAAAAACAGCTGATAGCACCTAATCCAAATCCCACCTTAACAGCAGTTTTTGGAGCGCAGTATAAAAGAATACTAATTACTGCACTGACGATAAATAAAGTATAGACGCTTATCATTTTGCGCCTCCTTCTTTTTTGGCGACGCAACTGATTTCGCCGTTTAACACGTCTTTTGCAAAAGCATTAGCCGCATCGTAGTCTATCGCAAAGCCCAATTTATGCTTACCTTCTTTAGGATCTATCATAATGATAGCGCTGGTTGGGCAAACCTCGACGCATGCAGGACCGTTCTCGCGTCCGTTGCATAGATCGCATTTGATGGCGGTGCTTTTGGCGCCCGCTTGGCTTTCGATCTCGAGATAATACTTCGGCTCGACCGCATAATTTACTGACGGCATAAGCTCGGCATTCGAGCTGATCGCGCCATAAGGACAGGCGAGCGTACACATCTTGCATCCGATGCAAATTTCTTCGTGTAATTCGATATAGTTATTATCGAAGCGAAGCGCACCGGTAGGGCAGACATTTGCGCATGGTCCGTCATCGCACTGCCTGCACTGCGTAGGCATAACGCCGTAAGCCTGTCTAAGCACAGTAAGTCGCGATTTAGCAAGCTTGCCGCGCTCGTAGGCACTTGAGTAACAGGCCGCCATGCACGTCGTGCAACCGATACATCGTTTGTAATCGCAGATTACAAATTTATGTTGTTTCATACCTTTCTCCTTGACTTAAGGAATTTTAAAAATTTTTTACTAAAAATTTTGGTGTAATTATATTTAAGTCCGTAAAAAAATTCCGTCATTTATCTGACGATATTTGGAATTTATTTGATAAATTTGCTTTAAAAGCTTAAATTTAAAAACTAATTTCTTTTTTAAACCGGTTCGTTGATTATTTGCTTAAAAAGTCTAGTATATCAGTATTAAAGTATATTTTAAAATTTAAATTACTACTGAAATTACCCCAACTTACTCCTAATTATAATTGAAAAAATTCTTTTAGCTTAAGGCAAAATTTCAATTTTATTTTAGGTAAGAATTTATATAATTGTGCCGAAATTGCATATATGGTAATTTTGCATGTTTAGTATTTTCGAAAGGAGAAAATATGGCGAATAAAGGCAAGGTCATATGCCCTTATTGTGGCACAGGCTGTCAAATTGAGCTGACTGCGGAAGACAATTATATCAAATCCGCAACCGGCGTAAGCGACAACCCCGTAAATCAGGGTTGTTTATGTTTGAAAGGTTATTACGGATGGAATTACGTAGGCTCTAGAGATAGACTTACTACTCCGCTAATTCGTAAAAAGAATGGCAAATTTAGTAAAGACGGCGATTTGGTCGAGGCTAGTTGGGACGAAGCGCTTGATTTGGTTGCTAAAAAGATGCTCGAGGTTAAAGAAAAATACGGCGCCGACGCGATAGCCGGAAACTATTCCGCACGCTGTACGCATGAGGATAACTACGTAGCGCAGAAGCTACTTAGAATTTTAGGTACGAATAATATCGATCACTGCGCGCGCATTTGACACGCTCCGACTGTGGCAGGTCTTGCCAAAACAATCGGTAACGGAGCGGCTACAAATAGCTTTACTGAGATCGGAACTCACAGCAACTGCATTATGATGATCGGCTCAAACCCGGAAAATGGTCACCCGATCGTAGCTATGCACGTTCAAAGAGCGTTAAACAGAGGCGCTAAACTCATCGTAATTGACCCGGTTAAGACGGAATTTGCGAATCGCGCAGATATCCACCTCCAGCTTGAGCCGGAGCACAATATCCCGGTCATCAACGCTTTAATCCATGCTATTATCGACGAGGATTTGGTAAATCACGAATTCGTTGAGAAATACACCAAGGGTTTTGAATATGTAAAAGAGGCGGTTAAGGATTATTCGCCTGAAGCCGTAGCCAAATACACTAGGTTAAACGCTGAAGATATTAGAAAAGCGGCTAGAATTTACGCCACTACGCGACCTGCGGTTATCACGCACGGAATGGGTGTAACTCACTTCAACCACGGCGTGGGCGCAGTCTGCGACATTTCAAATTTAATGCTCGTAACGGGCAATGTGGGCGAGCTTGGCAGCGGCGATCTACCGATCCGTGGACAAGAAAACGTCCAAGGATGCTGCGATATGGGAATGCTTCCTAACGTATTTACCGGCTATAAAGCCGTAACCGACGAAAGTGCCCGTGATTGGTTTGAGCGCCAGTGGAATTTGCCGAAAGGTCATTTAAATGGCAAGATCGGCATTCATAAAACCGAAGTGCCTGACGCAATTCTTGATGGTAGGGTAAAATTCTTCTGGACGATGGGCGAAAACCCGGTTATGACCGATCCGAACGCAAACCACTTCTTGCGCGCGATTTCGCAGGTAGAGATGTATGTGATCCAAGATATTTTCTTAACCGAGACGAGCCGCAAAGCAGATGTCGTACTTCCTGGAGCTTGCAGCGGCGAGAAGGAGGGTACTTATGCAAATGCAGAGCGCCGCGTACAGCATAGCGAAATTGTAGTTGCCCCTCCGGGACAAGCTAGACAAGACTGGGCTATCATCTGCGAGCTTGCCAGACGTTTAGGTCTAGGAGATTATTTCACATTCCAATCTCCAGAGCAGATTTGGGAAGAGGTGCGCAGGGTAGCTCCACACAACTACGGCGGAATGAGCTATTACCGCATCAAAAAATATCACGGACTTCACTGGCCGTGCCCTGATGAGAATTCTATGGGCGGACCTGCATTGTACCTTGATAAAAAATTCTTTACCCCGGACGGTAAAGGAAATTTCGTCCCAGTTCTATTCGTGGATGATAAGAGCAAGATCGAAAGCGCCAAAGAGGAATTCGCAAAGCGTATGAATATGCCGAAAGATTATCCTGTAATGGCAGGCTCCGTGGACGAGAAGACCGATGCAGAGTTCCCAATCCAGCTTCTAACTACGCGTAAGGTTTACGAGTACGCGGGAGGCGCGATGACTAGGCGCTCTAAGACCGTAGAGCAGGGCGGTGACGCGATAGGACCGATTGCGGAAATGAATCCGAAACTCGCCGAACGATATGGAATTTCGCAGGGCGATTTCATCGTCGCGTGGAGCCGCTACGGCTATATCGCGATCAAGGCGGACATCACAGAGTGTATAATGGACGGTATCATTCAGATGTCTTATCACTACTGGGAGAGCTGCTGCAACGAGCTAACCAGCGGCGGCTGGGATCTAATTGCCAAAACGCCTACGTTTAAGGCAGCGATTCAGATCAAAAAGATCGACGAAGAGGAATTTTTGCGTATCCGCGAGCTTAAGCGCATTAAATTTCAAACCAATAAAGTCGTTTACGACGACTTCCACCACCATCCGATTAAATTCTAAGAATTTAATCTTATCCGTAGATTCGGGGCTATGCTCCCGAATCTACTTTTTAACAATCAATTCAAATAATATGAAATTTTGGCGATCTAGCCGTCTTGCAGTATTTTAAAGATCAAAAATTTCAAGAATTCAATAAATTTCGCGGTATTTTAATACGCTTTTTTTGCGTAGTTGCACTATCGATAAGAGGGCAGTTGAAATTTATCTGCTATTGCGTTAATAGATGCGGCTGCAAGAGATCAGCCGTTCGTGATTTATCAAATCCTAATAAATTTAGTCTTAATCAGAGCGGCATAATAGAGTAAATTTTAAAGATAAGCATGATAATAAGACTATTTTATCGCGACAAGTCTTGCCAAATTACATTATTGATTAAATTTTAACGCGCGCAGGCTGATTTTATGCGAATTAGCCTATATTGCCAATAAATGCCATAATTTTAATAACGCAAATGCAATTTTTGTGATTTTAATATATAAATGCAAAAGGCTCATGGGCTTTTAAAGCGCTAGACGCGGCTTTTAGTCTTAATGGTCACAAATGCCGGTTTATGGCATAGCTGAGTAGTTTCGCGCTTCGTCTGAAATCCATAAATTTTGATTTTAAAATTTTAGATTTAAAATTCCGAATTCCGTTGTGCTTGGAATTTGGAATTTTTAGAATTTTGTTTTATCGTGTGTTTTTTGCGTTCTATTTTTCACGCGGGAGCCCTTTGCTGCGCTAGATCGCGCCGCTTGCGATGTTAAAGCTATTGTGCCAAAGCTTCTGCCTTGCTTGTGGATGAGATTTATGAAACTAGGCTCTGATATTGAAGCTATTGCGCCAAAGCTGTTGCGGCAGAATTCCATTTACTTTATGCAAAAGTAGTTAAAATTTCTGCCGCTTGTCGCGCCTGGCTACTTATTGTGCCGGTCTGTTCGTCTCGCTTTAATTTTTATCGCTAGCAGCACCCACTTTACTTTGTCGCTCCTAAATTTTTGCCGTCCGTCGCGTTAGAATCGCTCGCAGCGCCGTGATTTTCGCTGCTTGCAGAATCTGAGCTTGTCGTACCGCTAGGGCTTGCGGAGATTGGATTTG
This sequence comes from uncultured Campylobacter sp., assembly GCA_963530195.1. Lineage (GTDB taxonomy): Bacteria > Campylobacterota > Campylobacteria > Campylobacterales > Campylobacteraceae > Campylobacter_B. The sequence continues at coordinate 53,060 of CAUSCW010000001.1, read as the reverse complement.
CTATGCTTTCGCCCGCGATGCCACTTACGTTATTTATGTAGGCTACGGTGCTTATTTTGTTCCATTCTCTACCGATTTTCAAAAACGCGCGCTGGCTGTCTAGGATCTCTTTAAACATCGGATCTTTCGCCGCTTCCTCGTCTAAGATTTCATTCGTTGCTTTTTTAAGTGCAGCTATCACGTCCGCAGGAAAGTCGCGCACCTGCACGTCCGGAAACTGCGCTTTTAGCTCCGCCCAAATGCGAGCGTTTTCGTAAAAGCCCTTATTTTGGAAGTTCTCTCCAGCAAGTCTTGCTGCAGCCTCTAAGATCGCTTGAAGATCCGCAGGCAGCTTCTCTAGCGCCTTTTGATTTACCAGCAGCTGGCAGTCTCCCATAGGCTCTTGCCAGCCTGTGTAGTAGTATTTAGCCACTTTGTGAAATCCAAGCGGCATATCATAGACAGGGCTTACCCACTCGACCGCGTCGATCGTGCCCATCTCTAACGCCATAAATAGCTCGCCCGTAGGGACCGTGTTTATAGTGGCACCCAGCTTGCTCATCACCTCTCCGCCTAGCCCCGGTATGCGGAATTTAAGCCCTTGCAAATCTGCAACCGAGTTAATCTCTTTTTTAAACCAGCCACCCATTTGCATGCCGGTAGATCCCATCAAAAAGGTCTTCATGCCGTATTGTGCGAACATCTTATCATTAAGCTCTCGTCCACCACCATAGTAATACCACGCGTGCTGCTCATCAGTAGTCATACCGAAAGGCACTGCTGTCCAGAGCATAGTTTTGGCGTCTTTGCCTTTATAATAATAAAGCGAAGTATATCCTAGATCGTATTGACCGCTTTTGACGAAGTCGAATATGCCAAAGCTTGCCTTGTGCTTGCTCGGCGTATCGATGCGGATCTGAAGCCTGCCACCACTAAGGCTTTCGGCATAGTTTTTAAAATCATCAGCGGCAGCGCCCAAAACGGGCGTAGTCGCCTCCCATGTACTAGCAAGTCTTAGGCGATAGACCTTATCGTCGCCGAAAAGCTGAGAACCCAAAAGCATGAGACATGCAAACAAAAAAATCTTTTTCATTTATATCCTTTCATAAAGTTTTAAATTCATAAAATTTCAAAATTTAGCGCATCGCCGGCTTAAAATTTACTCGCGTCCTGCGTCACTGCTACGAAATTCTGATTCACGGTACTTATTTTATCCACGTGTTGCTTTCTATTCTATTTTACGACGCTTCATCTTATCGGCACCTTGCTTTGCAGACGTCTTATTTCGCGATATTTTACTTCTTAGCGCCCCGCCAAAGCTTTTTATTTTACAATGCCTGGCTTTGCGACGATAGAGCGCTGCGTTCGTTTTATTTCGCCGCATTCGGGCGTACTTACCTGCACCTGCATCATATCTAGCGATAATATTTTATCAAGAGCGCTTATTTAAAAACCTCTGGCAGCAGACCTATTTTGCTTAGAAACAACAAAAGTATCTTAAAATGCTATCTCCGCGCTTTTGCAGATAAAATTCTCTTTTTCTTTCAAAGCGAGCTTTGTCATTATCGGCAAGCTTAGACGCTACGCCATTTCTTTGATCTTAGACGGCAGAATCGTGCTTTTAAATATAAATTCCGCAATCTGCGCACTCTTCGCACCGCACTGGCAAGCGGAGAGTGCGCCTTTATATTTAAATTTTGCACCTTAGTTAAGCACAAAATTCCGCGCGGAATTTTGATGCAAATTCCTCGCGAAGCCTAGATTAGAATTTTACGCAGAGCCACCCCATATTGCCTAAAATTTTTGCAAAATTCCGTGTCACAAAATGCATTTAAAAATTTTAAATCTGCTATTGCACGGAATTTCTTAGCGTAAATTCTAGGCCTTGAAATTTTGCTCTTGTTTGACGGCATAAAATTTTAAAACAAAATTATGTAGCCGCCATGTCATAAAATTTTATTTGCAAAGTCTGCCTGCTAAATCTTAAAATTTTAAGCCTAAGTCCGCAAAATTTCGTATTCCGCATTTTAGAAATTCTATTTCGCAAAATTTTATCTCGCAGATTTCTCGCTTTATAAATTTTACGCTCGATGAAATTCTACTCCATAGTTTGCGCTTTATAGAATTCTAGCTCGCAAAATTTTGCTTAAAATTCCGCGAGCTAGCCCTTATTTTCGAATAGCTCTGCGTGTTTGCTACGCAAAAACTCGACAACGGCGATCACCTCGTCTGCACCGCTAGCGTCCGAGTTTGCAAGCACCGTGTCGATATTTTCGATGTATAGCTGCGCCGCATCGGCTAGCCGCTCGCGCTTGATGCCCGCATAAAGTAGCATCGCGTCAAGCAGGATGTTGATCTCGTAGATGAGGTCCTGTTCGGCGATTTTTTCGTCATTAGTTTTCATCTTCTTCCTTTGAAATTTGAGTTTTTTTCTCGATTAGATCCACGATTTGCACCTTTACGGCTTCGTACGAGCTCGCGTCCTTAAAGCCCGCAAACATCCCGCCGCTCGCGTTTACGTGCCCGCCGCCGCCGAGGAGCAGCTTTGCCATTTCGCTAACGTCGGCTTTGCCGTCGGCGCGAAAGCTGAGCGTTTTTTTGCTCGTTACGTCGATGAAAAAATCAATGTCCGGGTTTTGCGTCAAAAAATCGTTGCCGATGACGCTTACGTTGCCGATATTGTAGGTCAAAATGCCCTTTTTATCGAGGTAGCTGATCTCAAAGCGCTGCTTTTGCGCGCTTAGGCGGGCGACTACGAAATGCGAGACGAGATTGCTTAGCGTATCGTCGCGCTCGCTTTTAAAAAATTCCTTCTTTATGCCGTGCAGCGCGCTATCTAGCGCGATGTGTGCGCTCGGCTCGTCTTGAAATTTAAAAATTTTTTCTAACAGGAAAAAGATATAATCCCTGCTCTCCCGCTCAAACATGATCTTATTGATCTCTTTCGCGCCCGAGACCATACCGAGGCAGACCTTGCCGAGCTCAAACTCGCTCTCGTCTTTCAGCCAGATATCCACGGCATTTACGACGCGCACGAGCTTATCTAGCCGCGCCACGCCGCCGAACATCGCGCTGAAAAAATCATAGATGATTTTCGTGGCGCAGCGCGAAGAGTCTAGGAAATACCACGGGAATTTTTTCGCGCACTCAAGCCCGCTTTGATGATGATCCAGAAGGATCACGCGGGCGTTGCGGCGAGCCAGTTCGCCGCTAAATTTCTCGCACTGCGCAGGTAGTAAATTTAGATCGGTGATTAAAACCAGGCTTTTCTCGTCCGCGTCTACGGCGAGCCGCTCGTCGATATGAGCGAGGATGAGATCAAATTTTCCGTTTATCTCCTTGCCGTAGTTGGCGTTGAAAAATTCCACGTCCGTCAAGTAGTGCGCCGTGACGAACTGCGCGCCGTAGCCGTCCAGATCGGTGTGGCTGAGGTGATATATTTTCATTTGCGTTCTTTGCCGATGATGTCTGCTAGCGTGATCGTATCCATATACTCATCGACTTTCTCTTGAAGCTCGCCAAACATTAGATTGACGCGGCATAGTGTGCGACCGTTCGGGCAGGCGTTGATCCCCTCGGCTGTGCAGTCAAATACCGTCGCCTTGCGTCTTTCGGCGCTTTTGATGATCTCGCTTAGCGTGATCTCGTCCGCATTGCGCGCGAGCACAAAGCCGCCCTTGGCGCCTTTGAAGGAATTTAACAGTCTCGCGCGAGCCAAATTTTGTAAAATTTTAGCCAAAAAGCTGCGTGAAATTCCAAGCTCGCTAGAGATCGAATCGACATCCATCGACTCCTCCTTGCCCGCGATGCAGATCATTGAAAGTAGGGCGTATTCGCTTGCTTTTGTAAAAAGCATTTATTCTCTCCTTTGGTGTCAAAGCGTGCATTTTACACAAAGAAAGCAAAAATTTAGGTTAATTAAGTATAATCGCTTCCTATTTTACCGATCAGGAGGTCATCATGGCTTTAGACACGGCTCAAAAAGCACAAATAGTTGCGAAATTCGCTAGAAGAGAGAAGGATACGGGCTCTGCAGAGGTGCAAATCGCGCTTCTTACCGAGAGGATCACGCTTCTTACCACTCATTTGCAAGCAAATCCGAAAGATTTTTCATCTCGCTTAGGACTGCTAAAGCTAGTAGGTCAGCGCAAAAGGATGATGAAATATCTTAAAAACAAAGACTACGCAGTTTACTCCAAGCTCGTTAGCGAGTTAAATTTAAGAGATAAATAAGCTCCTTTGCTCGCGGCGGCGTTTATTTCGCCCCGCGATTTATACACGGCGTCCGTCAAACGGCGGACGCTTTTTTTATGCCCGAAATTTTAGACAGCCACACTTTTTCAATTTTTGAATTTTTTGAGAATTTTGTAAAATTTATGAATTCTGCTTGGATTATGAAATTTTAAAATTCCACAGAAATTTTGAAATTTCGTCGAATTCTAATAATTTGCGTAGTTCAAATCCTAGACGGAATTTTGAAATCATAGGCGACAATTTTATCTGCGCCGTCTTGTGTACAGCTAGAATTATACATTCGCGCTGTTTGTATCAAAATTTAATTGTCAAATTCCAAAAATTTGGATGAAGCTTTACTATGCCGCCAAAAATAGGGCGGCTCGTAGAATTCCGTTTTTTGGAATTTTTTAAAAATAATTTTGCTTCTTGCAATTTGAACTTTTATTTAAACGCCGCGAAGCTCATAAAATTCGCCCATTTAAAAATACTCTCGACGCGCTTAAAGCCCGCGCTTAGCGCCAAGGCGCGGTTTTCTGCCTCGGTGTAGGGCACGAGGACGTTTTCAAGCGCCTCGCGTTTTTGCGCGATCTCGTAGCGCGAATAGCCCTGCGCGCGCTTGTAATCCTCGTAAATTTCAATCATCTGACGCGCGAGCGTAGGTTCTTCGTAGACGATCTTTTCGCTAAAGATCAAAACCCCGCCCTCGCGCAATCCGTCGTAAATTTTACTCACGAGCGCGGCGCGGCGCGGCGGTCTGATAAACTGCAAGGTGTAGTTTAAAATCACGGCGTCGCAGTCCGCGAGGCTCGCATCCAGCACATCCGATACGCTAAGCTCGAGCTCGGCACCGAACGCCGCCGCCTTGGCGCGGGCGTTTTGTATCATCGCCTCCGAGCTGTCGATGCCGCACAGCCGCAGATCGGGGCGCAGCGCAAACAGCGCCAGCAGCGCGGTCGCAGTCGAGCAGCCAAGATCGATCACACGCGCCTTTTGCGGCAGTATCCGCGCCAAAAGCTCGCTGCTAAGCCGTGTGCTTGCCTCATAAAACGGCACGCTGCGCCCGATCATATCATCAAAAACCGACGCGACGCTGGCGTCAAACTCAAACTGCTTTTTGATAGGCTCTTTAAAAATTTCGTCTTTCATCCGTTTCCTTTTTAGTTTCGCTATTCGCGCAGCACTCGATTTATATTTTCTGCGCATGCTAAGCGCAGAATTCTCACGCCGTGCTTACTGCGCTTACGAGACACTCGACTTGCGACCGCTACGCATGGAATTTTGTGCTTAGTTTGCCTCGCGCGAAGCATACCTAAATTTTAAACGCAGCATGGGCACTTTTGATGCAAGCGAGCTGCATCCCAGTTTGCGCCCAACTTCTAGCCCAGATACGCTCGATGCATGATTAAATTTCACGTCTTGCTTGATAGGCCCTAAAATTCCGCGCCGTGCAAATACGTTCTTAAAATTTTGCACCGTATTTAGCGGGCTTGGAATTTCTCAGCATTAAATTTTACGCCGCCAAATCTCGCACTGCCAAAACAGCTCTTTTAAATTCTTTAATTACGAACTTAAACTAAAAGCATAGCCAAAGCTATATTGGTAGAATTTCGCGCCCATTTTGCGATTTTACGCGCCGTAAATGGAGGCGCTTGGTAAAATTTACGTTTGACTATGCGCATAATTTAGCCGCTTGGCTCTTGCTCGGCAGCTTATCCCTGCTAAATTTTAAAGCTTCGCAGCGCAACTAAGATTTTTTATCGCCCTTAATTTTTGGCGCGGCTTGCACTTTGCCTAGTCTTGCATAAACCCAAGCCCAAGGTGCGTTAAAGTCCTGCAGACGGTACGCCGTTAAAATATAACGACTTTTTAGCAGCTTGCGCGCCGCTTTTGTGTACACTTCCCATATGGCATCGCAGACGCAGACGGTGCACCAAGCATCCTCGGAGGCAGGCACACGACTTTTATACGGGACGACGCAGACGGCTCATTTAATGCGTCGTAGATGCAAAACGCGGGCAGACGCATCAAATCAAGCGCACAGCTCACAAATTTCATCTTTAAGCTTACAAGCCGTAGATTAAAATTTGCGGCTTCGTAGTACCGCCTCCGCCTCTGAAGCGTCTTTTAAAATCTGCTCTTTAAGCTGCGCTAGATCGCTAAATTTACGATTTTCGCGTAGGAACTTTATAAATTTCACGCAAGCAAATTTCGCACCGCTGTTTTTGTCCGCAGCCTCCAAATTTTTATTTTCGGCGTCCAAGCTCTCGCTCGCCGCAAAATTTTGCATAGGAATTTTAGCCGAATTACAAGCCGAAATTTCATCTAAATTTTGCGCAAAATGTGCGGCTTGCCTCCCGCAGCACGGCGCGCGATCTTGCGCGGAATTTAAACCCGCCTCAAAACCCGCAAAGTCCCCTAAAATGTGCGTTTCAAGCGCATAAGCTTCGTCGGTGCTGAGCCTGTGCCCCAAGAAGCTCACACTTGCAAATTCCTTGCTTCCGGCGCGCGCCAGGGTCGCATACACGCCACTTTTTGGCATAAAATAGCCGCTCGCATCAAGATTTAGCGTCGCTACGAACTCCCGCGCCCCGCGCCCCTGACCGCGCACTATCCGCCCACAGATCTCGTAATCTCGCCCTAAAAACTCCGCCGCCTCTTCGCACCGACCACGCGATAAAAGCTCTTTGATCCTGCTTGAATGCACGCCGCCGCCGCTTAAGCAAAACTCCCCTACGACGCAGGTTTGCCCGCGAAATTCGCGCCTTAAAAACTCCGCGCCCCACGCCCTATCACGCCCAAATCTAAAGTCCTCGCCTACGACGATTTTTTGTAGATTTATGAAATTTTGCCTTAAAAGTGCGATAAATTCGCCTCCGCTAAGGCTTTTGATAGCGCGTAGATCGCAATAAAAAATCTTTTTGTTCGTAAATGCCTGCCGCGACGCAAAAGGGGTGAGCTTCGTGCCACCACCTGCTAGGATTACGATTATTGCGCCTTGCTCGCCTAGGCGCTCAAATAATTTTTGATGTCCAAGGTGCATGCCGTCGAAGTTACCTATCGCTACGGCGTGCACATTATCGCGGTTTGCGCCTTGCAGCGTTGCGAAAATCTCGCCTCGTGCGAACTGCTCGCTTAGGCGCGCACGCAGCACTTCCGCACAAGCAGGAAGCGCGCTTTGAGTTTGCGCGTCTACGCCATTGCTGCAAGTACCGCCATAAGCCGTTTCGTTGCTGCAAGCGGCGTCGGTGTCTGCTTCATCTGCGTAGTGCGCATCGCCGGTTTTATTTTCACTGAGCTCTTGCCTTGGGCGCTTGATATTTTGAGATGAATTTTCTCCATTGCTTGTGGAATTCTGTTCCGTAAAATTTTTCAAGCTGGAATTCTGCGATACGAAATTTTGCTCTTTAAAATTCCGTAGCGAAGCCTCTTTATGGTCTTTACATGATTTTTGATTAGCCATTATTGCTGCTTCGTCCAGACGATTTTTTTGGTGTCGTAGCCGCTGTGCTTCGCCTTTTTCAGATAGAGGATGCGGATCGGCTCGGGCAGGGTTTTAGTGCGCGAGAGGATATATAGCTCGCTCGTGTCCGCACCGAAAATCAGCGCGTAGCGATAGTCGCCGTCCACCTGCGCCACGCGGTAGAGGGAGTCGGAAATCAGACCTTTTTGATAGAGCAGGCCTATGTTTTTATCGCCTGCGAACTCCAGTATGTGCTGCTCGTTTTCGATTTTGCCCGAGCTTGTTTTAGCGGTTTTTAAAAGATTGATCGTGGAGTTTTTATCGATAAAGCACTCGTACGCGGTGTTTTGCAGCTCGCCGCCGCCCTTCATGCGGGCGATCTCATACCAGCCGCCGCTAAATTTAGCGATGTCGAAGTTTTTTACCAGCGGCGCTTTTGGGCTTAGGCTTTTGGCGCATGAGCCCAAAAATAGCGCGCAAAACGCCAATATAATTAAGTTTTTAAATTTCATCGTTCGTCCTTTTTAGAAGATAGAAAAATTCCCTATTTCCCTCTTTACCCGTGATTTTGCAGGCGCTAGCGTGCAGCACAGCAAGCCCCAGCTCGGCGCATAGCCGCTCAAATTTCGCTCGCGCGGCGCACACCGCTTTTTCATCTTTGAGCACGCCTTTTTTATTTCGCTTCACCTCCGCGCCCACCTCAAATTGCGGCTTAAACAGCACGATGAGAGCGCTTTTTGTAAGGCGCGCGAGGCTTTTTAATATCAAATTTAGCGAGATGAAGCTCACGTCGCAGGTGATGAGATCAAATTTTTTCTCGCTTTCAAACTCCCTGATGTCGGTGTTTTCGCGCACGATCACGCGAGGATCGCGCCGCAAAATTTCGCTTAGCTGCGAGCTGCCGACGTCAAGCGCAGTCACGCTCTTTGCGCCGCGCTGCAATAAAATCTGCACAAATCCGCCGGTGCTGCTGCCCACGTCCAAAACATCGACTCCCGCTAAATTTAAAATGTCTTTTTGCGAGGGCTTTGTTTGTACCGGCTCCGCGCTGCTTTCTCTGCGGCACACGCCCGCCTTGCCGCCCGATTTGGAGGCTTTCGTGGCAATTAAAATCTCTGCCGTCTCGGCGTCTACGTCCGTTTGCAAATGCCCTGCCGTCTCAGCGCCCGCGCTCGTCTGCAAAAATTTCACCGTTTGCTTGCCTACACCGGTTTGTAAAAGCTCCGCCGTATCTGCGCTAGTTTTTGCGGTACGGATCGCCTCGGTAGTGGCTTTTGCGCCCTTTGCGGCGCTGTACGGCTTTAAAATTTCTGCCGCCGAGTTAGGCGAATTTGCGCCGCAGCTCGCCAAAAGCCCGTTTTCGGCGAGCTCGTCCAAAAAGCCTGCGAGCTTGAGCGCACCCCTGCTTACGTAAATTTGCTCGGCAGTACTGATTTCGCCGCTCTGCTCGGACGCGATCTGCGCGGAGGGTCTGTTTTGCACGGCGCCTCGCAGTAAAATTTTATCCTGTTTTATCAGCGCAACGGCCTGATTTCTGCTGATTTTAAGCGTATTTGCGACGAGCAGATCAAATCTCATTTTGCTTTTTCTCCGCGCCGCGATGAAATTTTAAAGCTTGCGCAGCTTTTGCGCGGCCTTGAGCTTAAAATTTTATCGCGCAAAGCAAAGTCGCGCGTAGCACTGCTACGCGGCTCAAATTTTACGCTGCACGCCGTAAATTTAGCTATACTGTGCGTTGCAGGTTTCGGCTCGCCGTGCGTTGTAAATTCGATCTCGTCGCTAGCGAAAATTTTAAAATTTTTCCTATCGGCGCAGCGTTTGTGCGGCGCAAAATTTGAGATATTATTGCTTGCAGCCGCATCTATCGGCATCGTGCGCGCCGTTTTAGCGCCGCGGCAGGCAGAGCTCGCCCGCCTCGCAGAAACCGCCTTTCGGTCCTCCCCTTTTACGTACGCCTTAGAGCCCAGCGATCTTGCATCGACCGCTCGATTTGTCACTTTTGCCTTTGCCGCTTGCTCGTGCGCTACAAAATTTTTAAAATTCTCGCGCTTTGTAAAACGCGCAAGCATCGCAGGACGGAGCTTGCTTTTAAAATTTAACCTCGCGCCGTTTACGTGCGGGTTTGTCACAAAGCAGAAAACCTTCACTTGCCGCTCCCCGCGAGTGCTTTAGGCTCGCTCTTACCAGGTGGATTTGCGCCGGGCGTTTGCAGCGAGCTCGCAAGCGCTTCAAACTCGCTCTCGTCGATCACCCGCACGCCAAGCGAGCGAGCTTTTTGTAGCTTGGAGCCCGCTTCTGCGCCTGCGAGCACGAAGTCGGTCTTGGCAGATACCGAGCCCTGCACCTTCGCGCCCATCGCCAAAAGCCTAGCCTTAAACTCGTCGCGCGGGCGGCTTAGCGTGCCGGTGATAACGACGCTGCAGTCTGTGAAGGCGCTTTTAGTGGTCTGCATCTGGGGCGCGCGAGGCGTGATGATTTCGCTTAGATTAAGAATTTTTTCGCGATTTATCTTGCAAAACTCCGCTACGCTCCTTGCCATCGCCTCTCCAAAGCCCTCCAGGCGTAGAATTTTATCCTCGCTCGCATCCAGCCAATCCTGTCCGAATGCCGCGGCGATCTTGCGCGCGGCCACCTCGCCGATGTGTTCGATCCCCAAAGAAGCGATGAAGCGCTCAAGCGGCGCGTTTTTGCTCGCATTTATCGCGCCCAAAAGATTTGAAATTTTTTTATCTGCAAAGCCCTCAAGATCCGCCAAATCCTGCGCGCCGAGAGCGTAAATATCGCTGATCTTTGAAATTTTGCCGCTTTCAAAAAGCTGCGTAATCGTCGCGTCGCTTAGCCCTTCGATATTCATGCATTTTTTGGAGCAGAAATAGATCAGCGAGCCTATCACGCGCGCCTTGCAATCGAGGTTTTGACACTTTATGAGCGCGCCTTCGTCAAGCAGCTTCTCGCCGCAAACCGGGCAGCGATCCGGGCGCGAAATTTCGCTCTGTGTGCCGTCTCTGCGCTGTTTGTAAACGCTCGTGATCTTCGGGATCACGTCTCCGCTGCGGATGATGCCTACGAAATCGTTTTTCATCAGCCCAAGTCGCGCGATCTCGTCGAAATTATGAAGCGTCGCGTTTGAAACGTTCGCGCCGTCAATATTTACGCTATCTACGACGGCTACGGGGGTGACTGCGCCGGTGCGGCCGACCTGCAGATTGATCTCGCGCAGCCGCGTTACCTTTTCGACCGCGGGAAATTTATACGCGACCATAAAGCGCGGAAATTTCACCGTATAGCCCATCTGTGCGCACTTCGAAAGCTCGTTTACGCGGATTACCATGCCGTCAAGCATCAGATCTTTGCTTGCGCGCATGCTATGCAGCGCCTCGTATGCGCTCCTAATCTCGCTCGCGTCCTTGCAGATACGGCAAAACTCGTCGCGTAAAAAGCCGAGACTGCGCACAAACTCCATTATCTGCGAGTGCAGCGCAAAGCCTAACGAATGCTCGCCCACTCCCCACGGGATAAATTTTAGCTTCCGTTTCGCTACGATCGCGCTATCTAGCTGGCGTAGGCTTCCTGCGGCGGCGTTGCGTGGGTTTGAAAACAGACTCTCGCCGTTTGCGGCGCGTTCGTCGTTTAGCGCGTCAAAATCGCTCTTTGCGATCAGCGTCTCGCCGCGGATCTCGATCCTTCCCGCGTAGGGGATCTGAAGCGGCACCGATTTGATAGCTCTTGCGTTTTGCGTCACGTCCTCGCCTATAAGCCCGTCGCCGCGCGTCGCCGCGCTTATCAGCACGCCGCCTTCGTAGGTCAAATTTAAGCTCGCGCCGTCAAATTTCGGCTCGACGTAAAACTGCGCGCCGCTCTTCTCGCCGCGAGCCAGCCACGCCAAAAGGTCCGCGTCGTCGAAAATATCCTCCATCGACCACATCTGCGCGCCGTGAGCGAGCTTGGAAAAGCCCTCGCTGATCGCGCCTCCGATGCGCCGTGTAGGCGAGTAGGGCAGCGCGAGCGCGGGGTTTTGCTCCTCAAATTTCTCCGCTTGCGAATAAAGCTCGTCGTACTCCTCGTCGCTTGCGATCGGTTTATCGTCGGTGTAATATGCTCGCGCCCACGCATTTAGCGTATCTACCGCAGATCTGTATTCATCGTAATTCATCTTGCGCTCGCATCTTTAAATTTTAAAATTCCGCGCGCCATTAGAATTTTATGCGTCGTTAGAATTTTACATTCCGCGGCGGGTCTGTGCACCCCAAATACTGTGCCGCACAGCCCATTATCGTTAAATTTTGTGAGTCCGCTCGCTTTAAATTTCGTGTTTAAAAAGGCGCGATCAATTTCCATTGCCGAACTCCTTTAGCGCGCGCTCGTAATCAGCCGGCGTGTCGATGCCGATGCTTGCAGTCTCGATACCTAGCATCGCGATCTTCTCGCCCGCGCTTATGGCGCGAAGCTGCTCGAGTTTTTCGGTATCTTCCAGCGCTGAGGCGGGCAGGGCGCAAAACCGCTTTAAATTTCGCACGCTGTATGCGTAGATGCCGATGTGACCGAGGTAGCACTCGCATGCCGCGCGCGGGTAGGGGATGAGCGAGCGCGAAAAATAGATCGCAAAGCCCGCGTTATCAAGCACTAGCTTGACTAAATTCGGATCCTCCGCCGCCTGCTGGCTTATGTATTTGTAGCAGCTCGCCATAAATGCGCCCTTTTGCGCGATCGTCTCGCGCGCAAAATCTTTAAATTTAATCAAATTTTCACTCTCGAAAAAGGGCTCGTCGGCTTGGATATTGATGATGATCTCATCCTCCGCAAGCGCTGCGTTCGCGACCGCTTCAGCGATGCGGTCCGTGCCGCTTTGATGCTCGCGCGCGGTGAGAACGGCGTCAAAGCCGTAATCTTGCGCGATCTTTAAAATTTGCGGCTCATCTACGGCGATTAGCACGCGGTCCGCTTTGGCGGCATTTTGAGCCGTTTTGATAAACATCGGTACGCCGTCAAACTCACATAAAATTTTATTTTTAAAGCGCGTCGAAGCAAGGCGCGCGGGGATTACTATCATTTTTTGATCCACTCCATTATGGCGTTTTTGATCTCGTTTTGCTCCACGACGCTGGAGTGTACCTGCGGCGCGCTAAAAAGGCGCGAGATCTGCGGCGGAATGTCGCTGCGAAATTCCTTCGAAAGCGCGATCATATCGGCTCGCTCGTCCTCGCAAGCCCTGCCTTTGATCGCGCCGATCATCGACGGCGTAAATTTGATCCACTTCGCAGTCGAGACGACGAGATTTAGGCGACTTTCGTCAAGTAGCTTAAAGCAGGTCGCCGTGTGCGGGTCGATCAGCACGCCGCGGCTGCTCTCTTGTTTGATAAACTTAGCGCACTGCGTATCGTCGCAAAAATCCGCCTCGAAGACCTCCCGAAGCTTCGCAAGCTCGCTCGCGCTAATCTTATAAAATTTATCTCGCGCCAGACTTTGCATCAGCTCGCTCGTGCGCGCATCGCCGAACATATCGCTAAGCAGCCGCTCGACGTTGGAGCTAACTAAAATATCCATCGCAGGGCTGATCGTGCGGATGAGCTCGCGCCCGCGTAGATCGTAGATGCCGCGCGTAAAAAGCTCGGTTAGGATATTGTTCGCGTTTGAAGCGATCTTGATTTTGCCGATCTTTGCGCCCATTTTTTTGGCGAAATACGCTCCCAGCGCGTTGCCGAAATTTCCGCTAGGCACTATGACGTCGAAAGTATTAAATTTAGCGCTCTGTTTTACGCTCTGCGCGCTGTTTGCGCCCGCCGCGTCAAAATTCTTGCCGCACGCCTGGCACTGATCGCTTTGCTTTAAATTTTGCTCGGGGCTCAATACGCCGTGCTTTGAGAAATAGATGCTAGCGTAGAGGTAGTAGATGATCTGAAATAAAATCCTGCCGAAATTTACCGAGTTTGCGGCGCTTAAGTTTAAATTCGCCCGCGCGAGCTCGTTTCTGAAATCCTCGTCAGCCAGTAGCGATTTTAGCGCGCGTTGCGTATCGTCGAAGTTACCGCGCACGCCTAAAATTTTAAGATTTGCCGCGCTTTGTTTGACCATCTGCTGGCGCTGTATCTCGCTCGTGCCGCCCTGCGGATAGAGGCAGACCGCTTTGATGTTTTCGTCGTCCGCAAAAGCCTCCAGCGTCGCAGGTCCCGTGTCGCCGCTCGTGGCGCACATTATTAAAAATTTTTCATTCCTGGATTTTGCGATGCTTTTTAAAAGCGCGCCAAAGGGCTGCAGCGCCATATCTTTAAACGCAAGCGTCGGACCGTGATAAAGCTCCAAAATATAGGCGTTCTCGCTTAGTTTTTTGATCTGGACGGGGCAGGCGGGATTTTCAAATTTATCGTAGCGCTTTAGCGCGTCTTCAAAGACCTCGCTGCTTACGTCAAAATCGAAGCTCTCGATGATTTTAAGCGCGATCTGTTTGTAGCTCAGATCCTCGCACTGCTTAAAAAAATCATCACTCAAAAACGGCATCCGCTCGGGGCTGAAAAGTCCGCCGCCGCGTGCGCTCGGATTTAGCAGCGCGTAGCTAAGATCCGCTTTTTGCGAAAAATCTCTCGTAGAAACCAGTTTCATCTTCTTCCTTTTTAAAATTTTAAAATTTACGCCCGCCTAGGCGCTTCAAATTTGATCGCTTAGGTCGCTTGCGCGGATTTGCGGCATTGCCGCTTTAAGCCTGCCGCCTCCGCGCTCGCGCCTAAATTTCTTCTTTTATCAAACTTCCTATGCCGCCATCCGTGAAAAGCTCAAGTAGGATCGAGTGCGGAATTTTGCCGTTGATGATATGCGCGGCATTTGCGCCGTTTCGCACGCACTGCAGGCACGCATCGACCTTTGGGATCATGCCGCCTGCGATCGTGCCGTCCTTTTTAAGCTTTGAAATTAGCGCGGCATCAAGCTTGCTGATTAAATTTCCCTCTTTATCGAGCACCCCGTCAATGTCGCTTAAAAATATCGCCTTGCTCGCTTTTAGCGCGGCTGCAATCCTGCTGGCGCAGAGATCGGCGTTGATATTAAAGCTCACGTTTTCGTCCGTCTCGCCGCCTGCAAGCGGGGCGATCACCGGCAGATAGTCCTTTTGTAGCAGGTCATTTATCAGCTTGGTATTTACCTCGGTGATCTCGCCTACGAAGCCGTATTTTTTCTCATCGAGGAATTTTGCCCTCAAAAGCCCGCCGTCCTTGCCGCTAATGCCGATCGCGGGCGCGCCGTTTTGGTTCAAAAGCGCCGTGATCTCTTTATTTACCGCGCCGCTTAGCACCATCTCGGTGATTTCGATCGCGTCTTTATTCGTTACGCGAAGCCCGTCGCAAAACTCGCTCTGCACGCCGATCTTATCCAGGGTCTGATTGATCTTTTTGCCGCCGCCGTGCACGACGATGATCTTGATGCCGACCATATGCAAAAGCACGATATCGCGGGCAAAATCAAGCTTGAGTGTATCGTCGGTTTGCGCCGCGCCGCCGTATTTAACGACGAAAATTTTATCTCTAAATTTACGGATATAGGGCAGCGCGGAGATGATGACTTCGGCGGTTTTGCTCTTTTTTATCATAAAATTCCTTTAAAAACCTTATTTTATCATAGCTTGGTTTATGTAGTTTTGAATTTTTCGGATAAAGTTTTCGCTTAGCTTTAAATTTAGCAAAATTACCGAAATTTCCGCGCCCAAATCCCTTAATTTCACGTAATCTTTCGCCGTGCAAAGGATATGCTCCGCATCCTCGCGCCTTAGCAGCTCTAAAATCTGCTCTTTTTTGAAATCGTAATGATCCGGAAAGAAGGCGTGAGCTTTTGCAAGCGGTAAAAACTCTTGCAAGCGCCAAGGTTTGGCGATAGCGCTGATTAAGATCGTGCGGGATCTCTCAAAACCAGCCTCTTTGGAATTTAAAATTTTATCCGCGGTGGCAGGGTTTAAATTTGAAATTTCATCTGCCGCGCGATTTAAATTTAAATCCGAAATTTCATCCGCAGCGGAATTTGAAATTTCATCCGCAGGATTTAAAATTTCATCCGCGCCGTTTAGCCCCTCTTGCAGATCCGCCGCCGAAATGATTTTAAGCTCCTGCAAAATGTCGCTTGGAGAGGGTATGAAATCCGCAAATTTATAAAAAAACGGCGGGTAGCGATACACGGCGAATGGCAGGCAAAATGGCAGCTTCGGCGCGCTTTGCGGGCGCAGCAAGATATCAAATTTAGAGATATTAAATTTAGAAAATCCGTCGTCTAGGATAACTAGCTTAAAGCCGAGAGTTTGCGCGCGCAAAATCCCTGCGGCGCGATCTTCGCTGACGATCACGTTTGCACCGCGCAAAAACAGCGCGTATTCCATTGCCTCATCGCCGCTTTGTCGCACGTCGCAAAGTATCCGTCCGCCGAGCGCTACTTCGAGCAAGCCTCTGCTTTTGCGCCCGTATCCGCGAAGGATGATGCAGGTTTTGAGTCTGGGATTAAATTCTTTAAAAAGCGCCCGTACTAGCGGGGTTTTGCCGCTTCCGCCGAGGGTTAAATTTCCGACGCTGATTATTGGAATTTTAAATTTTTGCGGCTTAGCAAAGAGCCTTTTTAGGCAGACGATAAACGTATAAAGTAGCGATAAAGGCGCTAAAATCACTCCGAGCGCAAGCCATGCGGGGCTCGGGTCATATAAGTTTCGCTCGATTAGGAGTTTAAACACGATTTTGCGCTATCTCTTTGATCTGCTCGCAGATGTAGCTCACATCGTCGTCGCTAAGCGCCGTATAGATCGGCAGGGACAAAATTTGCTGATAGTTTTTAAGCGCATTCGGGAAATCATTGACCTTGTAATTATATTTGCTTTTATAGTAGCTTAGCAGGTGCACCGGCACATAGTGCAGCGAAACGCTCACTCCGCGCGAGATCAGCGCTTTGGCGAAATCGTCGCGGTTTTTGTCGATCTTTACGATGAATTGAGTATAGATATGCTCCTCGCTGTCGCTTGGAAGCGTCACGTGAGGGCAGTTTGCGAGCTGCTCACGGTAGGCTGCGGCGATTTGCTTGCGGCGCTTTATAAAAGCGTCGGTTTTTTCAAACTGGGCGATCGCGTAGGCGGAATTTATAGCGTTAAGATCGTATTTTTGACCGATGCGATCGACGTCGTAGGTAAAGGACATATTGCCGTCTTCGTAAAAGGCGTCCCCTACGATGCCGCCATTTCTTAAAATTTGTGCGGCGTTTGCGATCTCATCGTCGTTCGTGACGAAAAAGCCCGCCGTAGAGATCGCGTCTTGCGCTTGAGGATTGATCTGAAAGCACGATATGAGCGAGCTTTTAAGCGCTCCGATTTTTGCGCCCTTATAGGTAGCGCCCATAGCGCGGCACGCATCGTCGATGAGGATGATATTTTCGCTTTTGGCGACCTCGCTGATGGCGTCTATATCTGCAGCAAGCCCCGCGATATGTGAGATGAAAGCGCATTTTAGCTTCTTGTGGCGGTTCTGATCTATCGTACGGGCAAGGCTTTCGCTCGTGATGTTAAAGCTTGTCGGATCGATATCTACGAAAACTGGCTCTGCGTCGAAGTGGCGGATCACTTCGGCGACGTTGGGGAAGGAATTTACGGAGCATAAAATTTTATCTCCGCGCTTAATATCCATCGCGCAAAGCGCCAGATGCAGTGCCGTTGTGCCGCTCGTAGTCGATACGGCATGCTTTACGCCGAAGTACTTACAAATATCCTCTTCAAAAATTTCACTATATCTTATATCGCTGTTATAAAGGGCGCTTTTGATTAAATCTTCCTCCTTTTTATCGATTTGAGCCTTATAAAACGGTATCTCTTTCATAAATCTCTCCTTAGTGTGCGGGCTCTATGCGGGCGACCGCGGGCGCGCGAAGCTTAAAATTATTTTTAAGAATTCTACGGACGATAAATTTCACCAGCTCTTGATTGTGGTGCGAGTTTTGCAGATATTTTAGATCGTTTGCGGTTATTTGCTCGCCTGAGCGAAATTTCGTCCGCAGCGTTTCGTGCGAAAAAATATCTCTTAGCACACTATCTAAGATCTCGTAGCTGTATCCAAGCTCACGTTCGTCGCTTTGATTTTCCCATAGATCGGCGCTCGGCGCTTTTTTTATGATAGCATCGTCTATGCATAAAATTTTTGCAAATTTAAACAGATCGGTTTTTAAAATTTCGCCGATCGGATTAAACGCGCAGGCCAGATCGCCGTAGATCGTGCCGTAGCCTAGCATCCGCTCGCTAAGATTGCTCGTGCCTACGACTACGCCGCGTTTAGCCGCGCTGTAATCATAAAGCAAGCTCATTCTCACGCGCGCGGCGAAATTTCCGATGCGAAGAGCGCTTGCGCCGGGATTTAAAGCGGTAAAATTTTCTACAAATGGTGCGATTTCTTGGATTTCGTAGTGGATATTAAAGGATTCGCAGTGAAAGATACCGTCTGCCATATTTTCTAAATTTGAATTACCGCTAGGCAGGATAAGCCCGTAAGTGGGGATCTCGGTAAGCGCACAAAGCGCAGAAACCACGGCGCTGTCAAGCCCACCGCTGATACCCACTACAAAGGCGTCCGCACCTGTTTCATCGAGTCTCTCCGATAAAAAATCGGTCAGTTGCGGCAGCAAATCGTCCAAAAACATAATATTTAGCCTTAAAATTTTACGTTAAATTGTGCGAATTTTAACTATTTTTGGCTAAATTACGGCTTTAATTTAAGCTTAAAAGGAGGATTTAAATGCAAATTTTAAAAAAAGCTTTCGGTGAATACGTAACGAACTGCTACATTCTAAAGGGCGAGCGGGGCGATCTGGTGATCGATCCGGGGCAGGGCAGCTTTGATTGGGTGATGCAAAATACGGGAAAGATCGCCGCGGTTTTGAATACGCACGGGCATTTCGATCATGTTTACGACGACGCCAATCTGCAAAGGGCGGGCGCTAAAATTTATATCCACGAGGATGACGCCTTTATGCTACGGGCGGATCCTTTTGAGACGATGCCAGAATCCATAGAAGCGGACGTGCTCATAAAAGGGCAGGAGCAAAGCTTTGAAATAGCAGGCTTTAACGTTAAATTTAGTCTTTTTGCAGGACATACGCCGGGCAGCTGTATGATTGAAGTGGACGGCGTTATCTTTAGCGGCGACGTCATATTTAAAGGCTCTATCGGCAGATGGGATTTTCCCTTTTCAAGCGGCGCGCAGATGAGAGAGTCTTTGCATAAAATTTTGCAGATAAAGGGCGATTTTACGCTCTATCCGGGACACGGTCCAAATACGAGCCTAGCGGCCGAGAGGCAAAATTTAAAATATTTTTTGCAACTTTTTGAGCGCTGATCGTTTAAATTTAACTGCGTTTCGCCGCACAAAAAGCGGTGTGAAGCGGCGTGAAGCTGCTCAGCGCCGAAAAATTTATACCGCTTTGTTCGTGGGCACCGGAATTGATGCCGCTTTGCTCGCATTATAGGCGTCAAAATTTGCCGCTTTATTTGAGGCTATGGGCGTTAAATTTTGCGCCCCGTTTGCTGTATACGTACATTGGCGTGCGATGCGCAGATAAAATTTAATCTATCGCCGCTTGATTAAATTTAGTAAAATTTCGCGCCGTGCGTGCAAGACGCGAAACGTGACCCACGAGTCGAAATTAAAATTTGCGCCGCCGTACTGATCCCAGCCGCTACAATGCGATCTAATCTGGCTCAAGCTCGCTAAATTTAGCTAAATTTCACATCCTGCCGAATGCAAAATTTTCCCCGCGAGTCGATAAATTCAGTAAATTTTACGCGTTTTTAAAGGCGCAGATCACGCTCGAAGCCGCACGTAGATACGCCTCGGGGCGGGGTAGCCCTCGATCGTGCGCGAGCTATCGAGCGGATCTAGGAAATTCTCCAAGCTCTGCCCGTCGATCCACTCCGTTTTGCGCTGCTCGCTAGCATCCGTGGGCTTTTGAGCCAAAATTTCAAAATCTCTGAATTTCGCCCGCTCGCACCAATTTTGTAGCGCGCCGACGGTCGGGACGAAGTAGATATTTGAAATTTTCGAGTAGCTGTTTTTCGGGCACAGCGCGAAATCGCCCGCCCCCTCGATATACATCGTGTCTAAAATCACCTCGCCGCCCGCATTTAGCGAGGAGTGCAGATCTTTTAGCATCTTTACGGGGTCGCTGCGATGGTAGATGACGCCGAGGCAGAAGATCGTGTCGAATTTGTGCTCGTAAAAGGGCAGATGCTCCACGCCTAAAAGCTCGAATTTCGCGCCGCTGCGGAGGAATTTCTCGATGAAGCGAAACTGCAGATAAAATAGCGCGCTCGGGTCAAACCCCACTAGCCGCGCAGGCTTTAGAGCGCTTGCGCGAAACATATAGTAGCCGTTGTTGCAGCCCACGTCGGCGACGGTTTTGCCGCGCAGATCTAAAAACGGCCGCAGCAGGTTAAATTTCATGAAGCTTCGCCACTCGGCGTCAATAAAAAGATCATTCAGCGCAAAAGGCCCCTTGCGCCACGGCTTTAGCGCCCGCGCGATATGCAAAATTTCATCTCTCTGCTCCGCGTTCGCGCTAAAGCTTGCGCGCACGACGTCGCCGCACTCGCAGCCGCACTCGCACTCGTCTATTTGCAGTGCCTCGATCGCGCTTAAAATTTCGCGGTTTTGCCCGCTTTGCAGCTTTTTAAAGTTCTCGTCTCTGATTTTTTGCAGATCCATTTTTAATCCTAAAATTTCAAATTTAGCGCCATTTTAACATAAAATTTTATCCATTTTAAGGCGCAAAGAGATAAAATCGACTTACAATTCACGCAAAGGAGCAAAAAATGCAAGAAGCAAAAACGAGAAAATTTAGTCTCAGGTTTAATCACGAAATTTCAAGTAGTGGCGCAGAGGTGCGGCTTTGGCTGCCGTTAGTGCTGCAAGAGCCCTATCAGAGGTTGCTTGGCGAATATCATGCCCGCTCAAATGCACAAGAGTCGGCTATCTGCGGAGATCATATAAGCACGTACTACGCGCGCTTCGCACCCGATAAAGAGGCAAGAGCGGGCGTCGGCAAATACGGCGAGCAAGGTGTCGTAGGCGAAGACGACGATTATTTTGAGCTTAGCTTCGATATTGAAATTTCGGAGCGAAACACTGATTTTAGCAAGGTAAGCTTTAATGAAAACGAGCGCTTGAGCCCAGAGATCGAGGAGTTTTTAAAGCCTTCAAGGCTAATTCCGGTAGAAGGCGCTGCGAAACAAAAATCAGACGAGATCACCGACTCGCTTAAAGGCGATCTGGAAAAGGCGCGCGCGATCTACGAGTGGGTCACAAAAAATATGAGTCGCGATAATAGCGTGATCGCATGCGGCAGCGGCGATGCAGCGGCGATTTTAAGCAGCGGCAAACTAAGCGGCAAATGCGCGGATATCAATAGCGTGTTCGTCGCGCTCTGCAGGGCAGCTGGCATTCCTGCTCGCGCTATTTACGGCATCCGCACGGGCGCAGCGCAGAAATTTTCTCCTGAAATGGGCGTCATGGGCGCCTTAAGCGGTGGTGCGCTTGAAATTTCGGGCGCGCAGCACTGCAGGGCGGAATTTTATCTAAAAGGCTATGGCTGGATCCCCGTCGATCCCGCGGACGTTACAAAGGTGCGACTCGGCGAAG
The DNA here is from genome assembly GCA_963530195.1 of uncultured Campylobacter sp. Classification (GTDB taxonomy): domain Bacteria; phylum Campylobacterota; class Campylobacteria; order Campylobacterales; family Campylobacteraceae; genus Campylobacter_B. Next base: position 31,751 of record CAUSCW010000001.1, on the reverse strand, counting down.
GCTTAAGCGAGAATGATTCTAAGCTGGCGCGGGTGCGCGAATATCTTTTTGGCAACTGGGAGCCGTGCTGGCTGGGCTTTAACTACGCTCGCGAAATCGTGCTAAATCCGCGTCCGGCGCATGTCCCGATTGAAATTTTTTCGCATCCGTATTGCGAAGTGGGCGGCACGCCGAAAGATCCGTACTCGCCTAAAAATTTTATCTACGAGTATTTTTCGCGAGAAATTTAATCCTCTGACGGCTTGCATTTTACCGCCGCGATTTGCTTAAGCTAAGCCGCCGCGCTTCGTCGAGGCTCAACCGTTTCATCGAAGCGCACGCTTGGCTTTGCGACAGCGGCGCTTTTGCGTGGTTTAGCCTACGCCGCCGATACATACTGTCTGCGCGCCTAGTTTGCGGGCTATCATGCCCGCTTTGGCGAAATTTCACGCCGTGTCTTTGGGCGAAATTTTAAAGCTGGTTAAATTTTAAATTTAGCGATTTCAAAGCCGCAAAAGGCTAAAATTAGCGTGTAAATTAGGGCTAAGGCTTAGCCATTTTATTTTGAAGGCATTTCATGCAAAGACGCGATTTTTTAAGAAACACTGCGATTTTAGGCGCCGTTATGGCAACTCCGAGTACTATTTTGGGCGGGGAAAAAGTCATTGGCAAAAAGAGAGCTTTTGGGCTCTCGCTAAATCACGAAATTTTGGAGGAGGGCAAGCAGACTCGGCTTTGGATACCGCTTCCTCTTATCACGGAATATCAAAAGGTAAGCGACATAAAATTTGACGGCAATTTCAATGATCCGTCCGTGGACTATGGCGAAATTCCGACACTCTATGCCGGCTACGTCGGGGTGGCAAAGCCCGCGCTAAACATTAAATTTAGCGTCGAGACCTTTGAGCGAAATACCGACTTTAGCAAGGTAAAATTTAATCCGAACGAAAAGCTTAACCCAGAGGTAGCGAAGTTTTTAGAGCCTAGTGCGCAGATTCAAATCGACGGCGTCGTTAAGCAAAAATCAGACGAGATTGCAGGTGGCATCAATGGTGATCTGGAAAAGGCGCGCGCGATTTATACGTGGGTGGCAAACACTATGCAGCGCGATAACAGCGTGCTAGGCTGCGGGCTAGGGGACGTGAAGCAAATTTTAAGCAGTGGCAAGCTAAGCGGCAAATGCACCGACATAAATAGCGTTTTCGTTGCACTTTGCCGCGCACAGGGCATCGCCGCAAGAGAGATGTTTGGCATCCGCGTCGGCGCGTCAAGATTTAGCGCTCAAATGGGTGCCGCGCCTAAAGACGGCGTCAGCCATATCTCGGGCGCGCAGCACTGCAGAGCGGAATTTTATCTAAAAGGCCACGGCTGGATCCCGGTCGATCCCGCGGACGTTACAAAGGTGCGATTGGGCGAGAAGCTAAGCAACGACGATAGCAAGCTCGCTAAAATTCGCGAGTATTTATTCGGTAACTGGGAGATGTGCTGGATCGGCTTTAACTACGGCAGAGACTTCACGCTAAGCCCACGCCCAGCGCAGTTTCCGATCAATAATTTCGGCTATCCTTACGGCGAAGTGGACGGCAACACGCTTAATTACTACTCGCCGAAAGATTTCAGCTACGATTACAGATCGAAGGAGCTTTAGCGGTTCGCGTTTTGCTATGCGGCGCGCCAGCTTAGGCTTTTGAGCGGCATGCAAAAGGCTTTCGGCTAGGCGATTTTGAAGCGGATACATAAAGGCACGCCTGATCTGCGTGTCGCCGCGTCTGCATCAGAAAAAAATTCCGCGCCTTGTTTGGCTGGAATTTTAAAATTTTTTAGGATTTTGTGAGCGGCGAAATTTTAAAATTCCAAGATGAATAAAATTTTGAAATTTTTCGGCGCGTAAAATTCTGAAATTTACGGCTTGCAGAATTTAAAATTTCGCCTCTTTGCGCGAAATTTCGCGGCGGATTTGTGAGTAAATTTCGTGTGCTGGGCTAGCGGCGGCACGGCAATACCTATACTGAAAGGTAAAATTTGAAAACAGAACTAGAAAATCCCGCGCAAGAAACCTTGGCGCAAAAGCGAGAAAATCCTGGCAAAAATCGCTTCAACACGCGCAGTCTGTGGCTGATATTCGCCGCGATTTTTAGCGCGGTTGCGGCGACGTTTTGCTGCCTGCCCGCACTTTTATTTTTGATTTTCGGCGCGAGTTTTTCCATTTTTTCAGGCGCAGAGGCGCTGGAAGGTTACCGTGCGCCGCTTTCTGCGTTAGCGCTTTTTTGCTTCGCGCTTTCTGCATTTTTCTTTTTCAAAAAGCCGCGCGCATGCTCGCTGCAAAGCGGGCGCAAAAAATGGATTCTGATCTACGCACTCTTAGGAGCCTTGCTTGCCTTTATGCTTACATATCCCGAAATTTTAGGAGGGCTTTATGCGTAAAATTTTGTTTTTGATGCTTGGATTTACGGCGCTTTTTGCCGACAAAGAGGTTAAAATTTACGTGGAAAAAATCCACTGCCCGCTCTGCACTACGATCGTGCGAAAGGCGCTTTTGCAAACGCCAGGCGTGATAAGCGCGAAGGTTTCACAGCAGAGCAAAACCGCGACCGTCGCGACAAAGGATGATGCAAACGAGACCACGATGCTTGAGGCGATCGCTAAAACGGGCTATGAAGGCGTAATCGTAAAATAAAAATCCTCGGCAAAATTCGGACTAAATTTTAAATAAAATTCTTGCTAAATTTCGGTAAAATTCATGCGACTTTGGATAAAATTTCATTTTGCGCGGCTTGCCTGCAGCGTAAGCTAGCGCGATTGAAATTCTGCGCGTATTTTGCGGAAGCGCTATGTCGGCGCGGTCGCATTTAAATTTAGCAGAATTTCGCAAGCGCTTAAGCGAGTGCGGTTGCTTTTAAATTCAACGGGCGTGTCGCAATAACGCGCGGATATAATAAATTCAAAAGGAGCAAACATGCAAAAAAACGAGGTTATGAACGATTTTAAGAAGCTGTGCGAGATACCGCACTGTAGCTGCGAAACGGAGCAGATGAGGGAGTTTTTAGCGGATTTTGCGCTCTCTCAGGGTTTTAGCGTAAACGTCGATGAGGCGGGCAACATCCACGCCGTAAAAGGCGAGCCTAAAATCTGCCTGCAAAGCCACTACGACATGGTTTGCGTAGGTGCGGCGCCGAATTTGCAGCTCATCGAAGAGAACGGCATCCTAAGGGCGAAAAACTCGACTCTGGGCGCTGACGACGGCATCGGCGTGGCGATGATGATGGGCGCGATGCGGGAGTTTGCGAACCTAGAGTGCTTATTTACCAACGACGAAGAGGTCGGGCTCGTGGGCGCAAACGCCTTTAAGGGTAAAATACTATCGCCAAATTTGCTAAATTTAGACAGCGAAGAGGATGACCGCGTGACGCTGGGATGCGCCGGCGGCATAAACGTAAGCGCGAAAATCGGCGCGCAGACCGTCAAAAAGAGCGGTAAAATTTACGAGATCGGCGTCACCGGGCTTAGCGGCGGGCACTCGGGCAACGAGATACATAAAAATATCCCAAACGCAACGAAGCTGCTGGCGAAATTCCTCGCCGAGGAGGGCTGCGAGCTAATCAGTCTGGATTTTGGCGAGAGGAGCAACTCGATCCCCGCAAACGCCGTGTGTAAGGCGCTCTGTGCGCATGAGCCGGCGCAGCGCGGGCTGGCGTGGGTAAAGAGCCTAGGCGAGGGCGAAGCAGACGTGCTGGTAAACAGCGGCAAAATTTTGGCGCTAATTAACTCATTTGCCCAGGGCGTGCGCAGCTATGACACGCAGCTTGGCATGGTAAATGAAAGCATAAATCTCTCGACCGTTAAGCGGAAGGGTGAAGTGATCGAGTTTGACTTTTTCGCGCGAGCGATGAAGCGCGAGGGGCTCGAAAATCTGGGCTTTGAGACTGCTGCGCTGGCTAGCGCGCTGGGTTTTGAGGTCAAAGTAGCCGACCGCTCGGCGAACTGGGCGCCTTGCATCAGCGACTTCGCCCATCTCGTGCTTGAGGAGTTGCAAAGGTTAAAACCGCAGGCGAAATTTGCCGCTGTGCACGCAGGCCTTGAGTGCGGCGTACTGGTCGCAAAACAGCCCGAGCTGCAAGCCTGCTCCATAGGCCCAAACATCCACTCGCCGCATTCGGTCAACGAGCACTGCGAGATAGCGTCGGTGGAGATGATAGCGGAGGTAGTTAGAAACATCGTCACTAGATTGCAATAAATTTAGCGGCTTGTCTTTTGAGCGCTTTTTGCGGATTTCGTTAAAATTTGACTCGATAGGCTATATGCCTTATCTTCGTCAAATTTTAACTTCAAAACCCCAAAAATCATCTCAAAATACTTCGCCTTTAAATTTTTGCGGTGGTTTGTCTCGCGAGTGCTTTTGAAAAAGATTTTTGCTTCGCTTTGCTCGCAACTACTTCTTAAAAAGCTGCGAACGCAAAGAATGAAGCAGAGCGGACGCTAAAATTTGCTCGGCGAGACCGCTTGCCGAAATAGCAATTTAAAAGGATATAAAAATGAAAAACCAGATCAAAAATTTTCTACAAAATTGCGAGCATATTATTAAATTGCAGGTAAAGCGATACGAAAACCGTAGCCCTTTTGCGATGAAAATTCCACCCGTTTTTATACTGCCTTATGATGAATTTGAGAAAAAATACGGCTCAAATTTACATTTGGATAGTAGTTTTGACGTGCTGGTGTTTGACGGCGATCTTAGCCTGTCGGGAGGCACGCTAAATTCCGCTTGGCTTGAGGATAAATTTAGCGACGCGGGCGGTAAAAATAGCGCACGAGCGATGTTTGTTAATGGAAATTTATCCACCGACGGCGATATCATCGATGATGATTATCTGTTTTTGCAAGTCGCCAAAAATACGGCGTGCAATTATCTGCATTCGCAGGACGGCGTTATCGCAATCGGCGGCAATCTAACGGCGATTTGTGGCATAAGCGGCGAATACAACGACGGAATGTTGCAGGTTTTTGGAAAAACGCAAGCGCCATATATCGTCTCAAACGACCACGCGATGCCTGATCATAGCGCTAGCGAATGCGTCTATGTCCTAGACGGACGGATCGGTCAAAGCTACCTGGGCGCGCTTGATGGTTGGGATTTTTTTGAAAATTGCGAGCTGATGTTTAAGGACGGAATTTGCGAAGACGAGCATCAGATCGATATTTCCGCCTTTTTTGAATTCGTAAAAAAGGGCGTTAATCCGCTGGTGGATTTTAAAACTTTTAAAGCTAGAAAAGCCGCCATGGATGAAGAGAATGAAGAGCAGGAGCCCGAAGACGCAGGCGATCTGCCCAAAAATTCCGAGACTATCGCCGAGACGATATATTTAGAAAATTTCAGCGGCAGCGATGAGGAGCTATACGAGTATATGGTGAGCGAATTTGAGGCTATAGAAAAAATCGGCGACGAAAGCGAAAAATACGCTTATGGCGGCAGAGCTTTCAAGCTGTCTATCATTGCGGCGAGGATGGCGGAAAATTGGCGGCTGATTACTCAGCGTTACTCTGCACGGCAGATAGATGACCTACGCAAAATCATCATTAAGAGCGCGACGAATTTAGCCGATTATTTTTTAAAAATCGGCGATAAAAAACAGCTTGCGTTCATCTATGAATTTTTAAACGATGATGCGGTAAGCATCGAAAAAGACGAGCCGTTTTTATACGAAACGCTGGTGCGCGCGGGCTTGGAGCTTCAAGATTACGATAGCACTTACGCGCTAGTGTCCGTCATCGATAAAAAGTCCGAATTTTTGCCGCAGGAGATGGCAAAAAGCATCGCGGACGTGATTAAAAGCGAAGGATACCGGGCTTGGCTGGCAAAACAGTAAGCTCCAAAAAGCAAAATTTTAAATTTTTCTAAAAGATAAAAATCAAAAGAGGCGTTTATAAAATTTCAATCTAAATTTTTCGCGCCATAAAGCCAAACGTCTTTCGTAAAGCAGCTTCAAGCAAGGCGTCAAAATTTTAAAATTCCGTCAAATTTAAGCCAGTAAATTTAAGCTCGCATTTGCAGACTAAAATTTTACGGAAAATTCTTATCTTTGCTGCTGCACAGCTCGTTTAAAAAGCACTCTTTGCAGTTTGGCTTGATCGCTTTACAGGTGTAGCGGCCAAAAAGCACCATGCCTTGGTGCAGTTTGCCAAGATCCGTTTTAAAAGCCTCGCTAAGATCGCGCTCCGTAAGCTCGGGCGTCTTTGCACGGCTCAGCCCCAAGCGATGCGCGACGCGAAAGACGTGCGTATCCACCGCCATCACGTTTGCGCCCGCGCCCTCCAAAAGCACGACGTGAGCGGTCTTTTGCCCCACGCCCGCAAGAGATTTGAGTCCCGCTTCATCCAGAGGAATGACGCCGCCGAAGTCGCGAACCACCGCCTGTGCCATTTTGATCAAATTTACCGCTTTGTTGTTGTAGAAATTGCACGAGCTGATTAGCAGCTTAACGCTTGCCAGATTGGCCTTTGCGAGCTCTGCAACGCTAGGAAATTCCGCAAAAAAGCGCGGCGTGATCAAATTTACCCGCTTGTCCGTGCACTGCGCGCTAAGCATCACGCAGACCAAAAGCTGATAGGTGTCTTTAAATTTCAGCTCGCTGCGCTCTTCCGCGAAGTTTTGCAGAATTCTCTTTTTTATCTCTAAAATGTCTTTTTTACTTCTCATTTGCATTTCCTCAAGGCGGAATTCTACCCTAAAATTCTAAAGTACAGTTTGATTGTTAACAACTTTGAGTTATAATCGCCGTTAAAATTTTTTTAAGGAATTGTGATGAAAAAAGTTTTATTTACAGCACTTAGTTTGGCTGCCGCTATCAGCCTTAACGCTACCGTTTACGCTACCGTAAATGGCAAAGACGTAACCGAAAAAGAGCTTGCTCCGCTACTTCAAGGCATAGGCAATGTAGATATCGCTGCTCTTAACGCGGATCAAAAGAAGGAGCTTATCGATAAAGGCATCGATCTGATGCTGCTAACGGATGAAGCTAAAAAATCGGGCGTTATGGACGAAGACGTTTATAAAAAAGAGCTTGAAATCGTAAAAGATAACCTAGCGCTTCGTGTATGGCAGGCTAAAGAAGCTAGCAAAATAAATATTGATGATAAAGAAATAGCCGATTTTTATAACAAAAACAAAGCGCGCTTTACCGAGCCTGCGAGAATCAAAGCGGCTCAGATCGTCGTTAAAACCGAAGCTGAGGCAAACGATATTATTAAGCAGTTAAAAGGGCTTAGCGACAGTGCACTATTTACTAAATTTGCAGAGCTTGCCAAAGCTAAATCTATCGATCCACAGGCTAAACAAACCGGCGGCGAGCTAGGCTGGATGCCTAGCGATCAGGTCAAGCCTTTTGCCGATGCGATCTCTAAGATAAAAGATGGTCAAATTACTACTAAAGCTATTAGAAGCAGAGTTGGATATCACGTCGTGTTAAAAGAGGAGTCTCAAGCTAAAAAGCAGCTAAGCCAAAGCGAGGCAAAGCCTTTTATTGAGCGCGTGCTTAGACAGCAAAAAGCTGCGAAGATAGTCGAGCAAAAAGCGGCAGATCTTCACAAAAACGCTAAAATCGAGTATAAATAATATAGGAGCTAAAAATGGGCGTTTTAGATATAGTAAAACCGGGCGTTTTAAGCGGCGATGACGTAAGTAAGGTCTATGCGCATGCGAAGCAGCAGGGCTTTGCGATCCCTGCGGTAAACGTAGTGGGGAGCAACTCCATAAACGCCGTCTTGGAAAGCGCTAAAATTGCAAATTCGCCCGTTATTATTCAGTTTAGCAACGGCGGCGCAGCGTTTTACGCGGGTGCTGCCTGCCCAAATGCCGCAGTTTTGGGCGCTATCGCAGGCGCGCATCAAGTGCATGCTTTGGCGGCTCATTACGGCGTTGCGGTGATTTTACATACCGATCATGCCGCAAGGAAGCTGCTCCCGTGGATCGACGAGCTTATAAAAGCCAATACCGCTCATAAAAAAGCTCACGGCGTGCCGCTTTTTAGCTCGCACATGCTCGATCTTAGCGAGGATGATTTGGAGTTAAATTTAGCGACCTGCGAGAAGTATTTGGAAATTTTAAGCGATCTTGGAATTTCGCTTGAGATCGAGCTTGGCGTCACAGGCGGCGAAGAGGACGGTGTCGATAATACCGGCGTCGATAATGCTCGGCTTTACACCCAGCCTGCAGATGTCGCGCTTGCTTACGAGCGACTTGGCAAAATCAGCGATAGATTTAGCATTGCAGCAAGCTTTGGCAACGTCCACGGCGTGTATAAGCCTGGCAATGTTGTGCTGAGACCTGAAATTTTGAAAAATTCGCAAAAATTCGTCCGCGAAAAATTTAATCTGCAATCCGAAAAGCCTGTAAATTTCGTCTTTCACGGCGGCAGTGGCAGCGAGACTTCTGACATCAAGGCAGCCGTAAGCTACGGCGTAGTTAAGATGAATATCGACACCGACACGCAGTGGGCGTTTTGGGACGGCGTACGCGCTTATGAGGCCAAAAATCGCGGCTATTTGCAGGCTCAAATCGGCAATCCGGAAGGTGAGGATAAACCGAATAAAAAATTCTACGATCCTCGCAAATGGCTGAGAGCAGGCGAGCAGAGTATGGTGGCGCGCTTGCAGGTCGCATTTGACAATCTAAATTGCCTAAATAGGAACTAATATGGATCGCCCAAATAACGAAGTGCTCGATATCACGCTACCTGAGGCGAAGGAGCGCTCGCTAGCGGGCGTTTTTTTTAAGATCGCAGCTCTGCCGATCGCGGTTTTTGTGGTGTTTTTGCTGGGCTATTTGGGGCTTATCGGGCTGAAGGTAGAGACGCACTCGATCCTGATGCTTGCGGTTTTGCTCATTATTGCACTAATTTTAGCTCGTCATAATGCAGAATATGGCTGCTTAAATTTTCAAAATAATATTGATGATTTCAAGCGAGAGCTAAAGAATTACATCGTCGCCAATCTCCTAAGCATTGGTGGTAAGAAAAAATCAGATGCTAGCTTTGATCTTTTTGTGGACGAATACGGCTATTCGCTGCGTAATCAAAACTACGCTTCCGTCGCGTCGGCAGTCTTTCCGATGCTTGGAATTTTAGGAACTTTCATCTCGATTGCGATTTCGATGCCACACTTTTCCTCAAGCAATATCGATGGGCTCGAAACCGAGATCGCGCAGCTTCTAGGTGGCGTAGGTACGGCGTTTTACGTCTCGATCTATGGAATTTTTTTGGCGCTTTGGTGGATATATTTTGAGAAAAAGGGCATCAGCAAATATGAGCGCCTACTTATCAAATACAAAAATTCCACTAAAAATTTTTTCTGGAACAAAGACGAAATAACACAGGGCTATCTGAATGAAATTTTAAACGCTAATTCTGAAATTTCGCGCTCATTTGCGATGATGAGCTCTACGAATTTTACTGAAAGACTAAACCGCCTAATCGATGAAAAAATCGGCGCTTTTGAAAGCGTGATGGAAGCCGAGAAGCGAAGTATGGCGATTACACAAGAAGAGCTTGAAAAGGCAGGCGAGATGATCCAAAGGACAAATCTCGCTCACGGTGAGTTAGATAAGAGCTTCGCTCAAATTTTATCTGCGCTTAAGTCCGTGTCTGCAAGCCTAATCGAAATTCAAAACGGAATTTCCGCGCAGTATCTAAGCCAGTCTAAGACTTTAACGGACGGGCAAGGCGAGCTGGCTAACATTACTAGTGCATTAAGCGCTCAAATCAAGAGCCTAAATGCCTCCTTGGGCGGGTTTGCGGGCGAAATTTCAAGTTCGCAGAATGCTTACGCCGCTAAAATTGACGCTAGCTTTAAGGGGTTAAGCGCGGATTTGAAGGCCCTTTTAGCTGGAGAGGGCGCTGCGCGGACGAGCAACGAAAGCATCATCGAAGAGCTTCGCAAAACGCTTGCGAGCATCGATGAAAAAGCACTTTTAGATGAAAACGAATAACGAAGAAAAAGAGACCTTCTGGATCGCGTACGCCGATTTGATGGCGGGACTACTTTTTGTTTTCGTGCTTTTAGTAGGCGGCATCATCGTCAAATACTTCCTCACGCAAAGCAACCTGCAGGAGAAAGAAAGTCAAATTTCAAGCGCGCTAGCAAGCCTGCAAAACCAAGAGAAAAAAAGCGCCGAGCTTGAAGCGCTGAATAAAATTTTTAGCGACCAGCTCGAGAAGCTAAACATCGAAAACACCGACCTTCGCAAGCAAAATTCCATCTATTTCATACAGATCGAAGATCTAACCGATATGGCGGAGAAGCTGAAAAAAGAGAATTTAGACATCAACTCGCTTCTACAAAAAGCGCGCGACGACGCCAACGCTACGATCAGCCAAAACGAGCTTAAAATCGCCTTTTTGCTCGATCAGCTCACGCAGAAGCAGAGCGATTTTAATAAAATTTTACAAGACCTCAACGTCACGAAAAACCGCATCCGCAACCTAACCGGAATGAAGGTCAAAATCATCGCCGATCTGAAAGAGAAGCTGGGCGGCAAGATCCGCATCGATAACGAAAGCGGCGCGATGACGCTAAGCTCGTCGATCCTTTTCGACAAGGGCTCAAGCGAGCTGAAAGAGGGCGCCAAAGAGGCGCTCCGCTCGACGCTGCAGAGCTATTTCGCCGCGCTTTTGAATAACGATGAAATTCGCGAAAATTTAGATCAGATCATCATCGAAGGGCACACGGACAGCGACGGCGGATATTTGTACAACCTCGAGCTCTCGCAAAATAGGGCGTTTGCGGTGATGGATTTCATCAACTCGTGGAATAAAGATGAGCGACTGCAAAAATATCTCATCGCCAGCGGTCGTAGCTACACGCAGCCCGTGATGCGCAGAGGCGTCGAGGACAAGGACGCTAGCCGCCGCATCGAGATCAAATTTACCCTTTCAAACAAAGAGGCGATGGAGGAGATCAGGAAATTTTTACAGTTCGACGCGAACGCTACGAATTAGTAGCTCGCCCTTAACGGCTCGCTCGAAATTTTAGCCCGCAAAAAAGAGGGCTTAAAATTTTAAAATTCTTAAAGAATTAACGGCTCATCTGAAATTTCAACGGCGGCGGAACGTATCCCTTTATTTTAGCGCGAATGTCATAAATTGGCGGCTCGTTAAATTTTACGCAGCGTTTACACGGCATCTGCCGCGGCGGAATGGGTTTAAATTTTAAGTCCGCGCATTTTGCGCGCTTTTAGTACCGCCGCGCGGATAATATAGTTTAAATTTAGACCTTTAATTTAAGCCGCAAATTTAAACGGGCTCACAGGCGGCTTAAAATTTATGTAGGTTAAAATCCTTGCTCGTTTAATTTTTTATAGGTGTAGCAACTACGCTTAATTCCTAGATCACAGGCTTTACCATAGTATTTTTTCGCCATACTCTTATCTTTTTTTACTCCTTTGCCGGATTCATATAAATATCCAAGATTATTGCACCCTTCGGCAATTTCTAAATCACAAGCCTTGGAAAATAATTTATTTGCTATTTGGTAATCTTGTTTTACACCTTTACCAGATTCATATAGATGTCCGAGACCATCACACCCTTCACCGGCCTCTAAATCACAAGCCCTAGAAAAAAATTCACTCGCTTTTTCGTAATCTTGCTTTGTGCCTGCGCCTGAATAATATAAAAATCCAAGATTATGACATCCTCTACCATATTCTAAATCACAAGCTTTGGAATATAATTCACTTGCTTTTTTATAGTCTTGGTTTATACCGTAGCCTGAATGATATAAAAATCCTAGATTGTAGCACCCTTCGGCAATTTCTAAATCACAAGCCTTGGAAAATAATTTATTTGCTATTTGGTAATCTTGTTTTACACCTTCTCCTTGTTCATATAAAGCTCCTAAGTTGACACATCCTAGTCCATCTCCAAGATTGCAAGCTTTAGAATACAAGTCTTTTGCTTTTTCAAAGTCTTGTTTTACGCCTCCTTTACCAGACTCATATAGAACCCCGAGACTATTGCAACCTTCACCGACATCCAAATCGCAAGCTTTAGAATATAGCTCATTTGCTTTGTTATAGTTTTGCTCTATGACTTCCCCTTGTTCATATAAAACTCCTAGATCACTACATCCTAGCCCGTTCCCCAAATTGCAAGCTCTAGAATATAAATTTATTGCTTTTTCAAAGTCTTGTTCTATGCCTTCGCCTGAGGCATACCAAAACCCTAGAGCATAGCATCCTATGCTATACCCTAAATCACAAGTCCTAGAAAATAATTCATTTGCTTTCTTATAGTCCTGCTTTGTATGATTGCCTAAATAGTATGAAGCTCCAAGATTATAACACCCTTCGGCAATCTCCAAATCGCAGGCCTTAGAATAGAATTGATTTGCTTTTTGGTAGTCTTGCTTTACGCCGCCATCTCCTTTTTCGTATAAAACTCCAAGATTATGGCAGCTTTCGCCATGTTTTAAATCGCAAGCTTTAGAATATAGCTCGCTCGCTTTTTTATAATCCTGCTTTACGCCTTCACCCGAGGCATATAAAAGCCCGAGATTGTAGCATCCGCGGCCTTCTTGCAAATCGCAAGCTTTGGAAAGCATTTCGATCGCTTTTTTGTAATCTTGCTCTACTCCTTTGCCTGAGTGGTATAAAACACCCAGATTGCCGCAAGCTATGCTATTTTTTAAGTCGCAGGCCTTAGAATACAGTTCAGTTGCTTTTTTATAATCTTGCTCCGCGCCCTTGCCGTATTCGTATGACGCCCCTAAGGTGGTGCAACCCCAGCCGTCGCCCAAATTACAGGCTTTAGAATTTAGCTCTTTTGCTTTCTCATAATCCTGCTTCACACCATCCCCTGAATAGTATGCCATGGCGAGATTTACGCATGCTAAGGTGTTGTTATTATCGCATTTGCTTCGCAACTTGCTTATACCGGGATCCTCTTGTTCTGTCGATGACAAAGCTGTGGCTTCTGCTAGCGATAAAGCCGCTGTGGCGATCAGCGTCAAAAATATCTTTTTCATACATCGCTCCGTTTAAAATTTCGGCTATTTTATTTCATTTTAGCTTAATCTTTTGAAAATCGGCGAGCTATAAATTTACGCAGCCGCAAGCTTAAAGGCGAAATTTAGCAAAAAGCGTTAAAATTCCAAGCAAAAAAGGAGCAAAAATGAAAATTTTAAGAAGCACGGACGCAAATTTCAAAGAGGAATTTTCGAGGCTAATGTGCCGCGGCGAGACGGACATGAGATTGGTTATGCCCGTCGTAAGCGGCATCATCGAGGAGATCAGAACGCGCGGCGATGAGGCGCTAGCCGAACAGATCGAGAAATTTGACAGATGGCGCGTACAGGGTGATCTGGCTATCACGCAAGAGCAGATGAGCCGTGCCTACGAAGACCTAAGCGCAGAGCTTAAAAACGCGCTACAGGTCGCATACGAGCGCATCTACGCTTATCATGAAAAACAGCTTGAGAGAAGCTGGTTCAGCTTCGATCCAAGCGGCGCGATGCTTGGGCAAAAGATCACGCCCGTAGATCGCGCGGGGCTGTATATCCCGGGCGGCAAGGCGGCGTATCCGAGCTCGCTTCTGATGAATGCGATCCCAGCAATCGTCGCGGGCGTGGAGGATATCAGCGTCTGCACCCCCGCGGTGGGCGGCGTCGTAAATAAGCTACTGCTTGCGGCGATGCATGTGCTGGGGATCAAAAAGGCCTACAAGGTGGGCGGCGCCAGCGCGATCGCGGCGATGGCATACGGCACGCGCACGATCGGCAAGGTCGATGTCATCACGGGCCCCGGGAATATCTTCGTAGCGACTGCTAAAAAGCTCGTGTTTGGCGATGTGAATATCGATATGATTGCTGGCCCTAGCGAAGTGGGTATCATCGCAAACGCCGCGGCAAATCCGCGCAACATCGCCGTGGATCTACTCAGCCAAGCCGAGCACGACGAGATCGCGAGCAGCTTTTTGATAAGCGACGATGAAAAATTCGCTCTTTGCGTCGCAGAGCACATCGAGCGCGAGCTACCTACGCTCGCGCGTGAACCGATCGCTCGCGCCAGCATCCAAAACAAGGGTGCAATCATCATCGCGCGCGATATGAATGAGTGCGTGGGGCTAATGAACGAGCTTGCGGTCGAGCACCTTGAGATCGCGACCGAGAACGCCTACGAGCTGCTTCCGCGCATACGCCACGCAGGCGCGATATTTTTGGGCCACTACACGCCCGAAGCGATGGGCGATTACCTCGCAGGCCCTAACCATACGCTGCCGACCGGCGGAAGCGCGCGATTTTTCTCGCCTCTTGGGGTTTATAACTTCATCAAACGAAGCTCGATTATAGCGCTAAATAAGCGCGCCATAGACGAGCTCGGAGGCGCGTGCATGGCGCTAGCGGACGCCGAGGGGCTCGGCGCGCACAAAAAATCGGTGCAGATTAGATTTGAAGAGAAGTGATTTTGTGGCGGAGTAGCGCAATTGCGAAATGAAATTTTAAAAAAGCGGCTCAGGGCTTAAAATTTGCCCGCATATAGCTTAAGGCGGTTTGCATGCAGCTTAAAAATTGCGAAGCGAAATTTTAAAAATCACCGGCGACAATCGCGAAACCGCGAGCCGAAATTTTAAAATTTAAAGACGAGTTAAATTTTAAAAAACGTAAGCGTCGCGGCGAGAGTGAAATTTTAAAATTTCGAAAGCGCTATAAATTTAAAAAAACAGCCGTATTTGATTAAAATTTAAGGCAAATTTACTAAGCGAAATGATATACTTTCGCTGATTTTTTACAAGGAGAGAAAAATGAAAAAATCACTTTTAGTTTTGGCTAGTTTTGGCTTTGCGCTAAGTCTTAGCGCCGCAGATCTTTCAGATAGCTGCAAAGAGTATTTCGCAGATCTTGATAAGATGGTTGATACCTACAAACAAGCGGGTCAAGAGCAGCAGGTCAAGATGTATGAGGATCAAAAAAAGCAGTCTATGGATCAGATCAGCGCACTTCCTAAGGAGCAGCAAGAGGCCACTTGCAAACAAGCTAAAGAGATATTTAAGCAGATGATGGATCAGATGAAACAACAAGGCGCTATGAAATAAATACCTTCGCGGGCACGATGATGCCTTCTTCAGTCGCGGCGATGCGATATCGTCGCGATTAATTCTTTTTAAACTCACACTTTTATTTTAAAAATTTTTAAATTTTAAAATTTGGATGTTTTATCCTTGCTGCTTTCGGGGCGCACCAAGAATTTCAGATTTGATATTTAGCTTGTTGCAGGAAGTCAAAACCAATAAAGCGCTCGTCGTCGTTAAAATGCTCCGCAAGGCGATGCATCTTAGTGAGACGCTGCGGTGCACCAAAGATTTACGAGCCGTTTTGGCGCGGCTCGAAACAGCGCCTCATCAATATGACGAATTCAGGGCTCGGTTTGAGCGTTATTTTATCGCGATTTGAAATAGCTGGGCCCATAGATAGAGCAAATTCGCGTCTCAGTTTACGGCTATACCTATGAAATTTGCAGCTAAAATCATCTCGCAAGATCGCCTTGGATTTTAATCCTTAGTAACGATCGCGCCGTTTTTTATTTCGTGCACGCAGACATTTCTGTGCAGCTCTTTATCGCTATCTAAAGTATAGTAGTGCGTTGTTACTGTACAGCGTAAATCGGCGTCGATGACGAACTCCTGCTTGGCGCGCATCGGCGGCTTGCTTTTACCGCAGTGCACGTAATCGGCGTAAATTTCGCGACAATCACTTATACGAAATGCGTCGTTTAAAAGGCACATAAAAATATATTCGTGCCCGTGCTTGCTATCTTGGAAATCCCCCAGATAAAGCCTTAGCAGAATTGTTTTGGCGCTCTTTTTTGGCAAACGACAAGCCCTTATGTCTTTGATCCTCTCCCAATACGCGCTTAGATTGTCGATTAAAAAATTCTCCTTTGTGAACGAAAACAGCTCATTTTTATCAAGTAAATTTTTATCGATAGCCGCTAAGGGCGAAATTTCTCCCGGATAGCGAATCGGTAGTTGCGCGATCGGCAGATTGTCGTAAATATCTTTCATACTCTGATAGATCTCTGGTCGCGGCGCATCGTCTCCCTTGGCTGCAGCATTTTCCATGCCGCATAGCGCAAGTAGGCACAGCAAAAATGTCCACACCTTCTTCATAGCATTCCCCCTTATTTCGATCGCAGCCTCTTTGCTTCTGATCATACTGCAAATTTTAAAGCCTTAATATGAAGAAAAAAGATCAAAAATCAAAGTGCCGCTTTTACAGCCATCCTTAACTATCTTTTTCTATTCTGCCCTTGCTTTTGGGCTAATTTAATCCGAGTCCTCTTATTCTTGCGTGAAACGGACGATGCGCAGCTATTCACCTTCCGTAGCCTCTTCGGTGAAGCTAACAATGCGCGGAGCTGCAATGCGCGCGTAATCCTGCGCGTTTAGAATGATCGAGTGATCGAGCAAGCCTGCGTTGAAAGCGATCTCTTCAAAGCGTCCGAACAGCGACGGATCGGCGATTAACAGCAGTTTGTCGTGGAAGCTAAAGGGTGGCACCGAGCCGATGACGCAGTCTGTGAGATCGCTAACTTCATCGGGGCTTACGAGCGATGCTTTTGTGCCGCCGAGCCCCTCTGCCAGGCGCTTGAGATCTGTTTTATGATCAGCTGCAAAGACCGCTAGGACGTAGATCCTGCCGTTTCTGCCCGCGGGTTTGTCGCTAGGAAGCTTCAGCTGCTGCGGCACGTTGGCGCAGATTTGATCGGCGGTTAAAGCTAAATTTCCAGCGCAGGCGCCGTTTTCGTAGCCTTGAGCGCGCGCAATGGCGGAAGCGTTAGGATTTTGCGCGTCACCGGCACTTGCTAAATTTAAATTTTGCGCGAAAGAGATTTGCCCATCCTTAAAGCCCTTGATCGTGCAAACCAGCGCCTTTGCGCCCTGTCCTAGCTGCGTGCCGCGGATTTTGGCGACCTCGGCGGAGGTGCCCGCGCTTTCGTGGGCTACGACGCGGAAGCGCGCGCCCTGCTGCGTCAAAAGCTCTTTTAGGCTTTCAAAAATTCTCTCTGACATGCTCTCTCCTTGTTTTTGCGAAATTATACTGAAATTTTAACCAAACGACCCATCGATGCCGAAATTCCATTCTTCGCCGTAAAATTTATCTCGCCTGCGCGCAAAACCATTGCGCGATAAAAGATCTATTGCATGGCGGAAATTCCGCCATGCATAAGCTCGGTCCGCCCTGCTTCTTGCGAAATTATTTAATCTTGCGGATTTTGGGCTCTTTGCTCTCTACGAGTTCGTAAATTTTAAGCTCGACTTTAACGTCTTTGGGCGCTAAAATTCTAATTTCGCCGCCATCGTAGGCGAATGGATGCGTGAGCTCGTAATAGATCCGCTTCTTTTGCTTCTTGCCGTCGCATAGCATCAGCGTTTGAGCAAGCTCATTGCCGCCGCTAAACTCGTAATAAAGCCCGTCTGAGCCCTCTTTTTGCTCTATTTTGCCGCCGATCAGATACGCGTCGTTGCAGTCGGCTTTGATCTCTTTTGAAAAGATCGCTTCGACTTTAAATTGCTGCGGCGGCATCTTTGACGGCGTTAGCTGAAAGACGTTTAGCTGCTTTTGCGCTTCGCCGCCGAATAAAAACAGCGGCAAGAGGAAGAATAAAACGCTTTTTCTCATATTTTACTCCTTGAAAAGATATTTTTATTTAAAATTTTAGCAAAATTTTTACTCATTAAACTGAAATTTCAATCAACTTCGTTTTTATCTGTAGCAGATAATATTTTTTAGCGCCTCCGTCTCCGGTTTTAACGCCTCGCTATCGGTTTTTTGTGCAGCGCTCTTTTTGTTCGCTAAATTTTTACTAGAGCTTTGCGGCAAGGGCTTTTCCCGCGCGTTTAAAGCTTTGACGGCGTCGCGCGAAATTTCGCCCTGCGTCTGCACGGTAGAAATTTCGCCGCTAGCTCCGCCAGACTTGCTCGTGCGGCGGCTTAGCACGCTTTTGATGCTTATCTTTTCGCCTGCGTAAAACGCCTCGCAAAGTCCGCCTTGCGCCTCATAGTCCGTCACTTTGACGCTGCCCTCTTGAAATTTGTAAAATTTCACCCGTTTTGCTCTGCGCAGCTCCTCGTCTCCGCCCCATACGCCAGCTTCCGCGTCAAGATCCGCGAGCGCAAATGCGCCGTCTGCCGCCTTATACATATTGCCGAGCCTCATCGGTATGCGTTCGCCGCTCTTTTTGGTAAGCACGAAGCCGATCTTTTCGCCATCTTTTGGGCTCTGGCGGAACTGCTTGGAGAAAAACGCCGTGAAAAACGCGACCTCCTTGATCTCGCCGTCGGTGCCTAGGTATCTCGTCCAGCCATCTTCGGGCACGTCGATCTCGGCGACGTCTCGTCCGTCCTTTGCGCCGCATTTTAAGCCCGCGCAGCCGCTAAGCACTAATGCTGCAAGCGTGGCTAGAAATAGATTTTTCATATTTTCCCTTCAAATAAATTTTAGCTCAGAGTAGGGTGCTCAGGCACGTAATCCGTAGGGCATTATTTTAGGCTCGCGGGATAGCCGCTAAATTTTTCGATCCAGCCGTCCTCGCCGTAGAGCTCGCCGCAAAGCCCGTCCGAGAGCTCGGCTAGATTTTCGCCCGCCTCGTCCGCAAGCCGCCAGCGCTCGCTTTGCTCGAAAAAGCTTAGCGTCTCATGCAGGACGTGATCGGTAAGATGCGCGCAAAGCGTCCTTAGCGCCTCCCTTTGCTGCGGCGAAAACTCCGCTACCAATGCATACAGCCGCTCGCACCGCGCGCCTTTCATCCGACCGCTTACGACCCCGTCCAACCACGCCAGCGACCCGTCCCTGAGCTGCCGCACATACTCTCGCCCGAAACTCTGTAAAACATCCATTTTTCACTCCTTGCGTTTAAATTTTAAAATTTTTGGCGTCTCGCCTAAATTTAGATCGAAATTTACTTCCTAAGCCCGTTTAAGCTTTTTGCGTCCTAAATACGGCGCGCCGCATTCACTTTTTATAAAATTCCACTTAGCGAGCGCCGTTTTATCGTTTGCGCTGCTATTTTACCGCGCCGTAAAATTCGCGCTGCACCTCAAAGCACAGCGCCGTTTAAATTTTAAAATCCGAAAGCTCGCGACCGAAATTTTAAAATTTAAGGCTCGATGAAATGCGTTTCGGCGCGACGGTATGCGCCGCTTGAAACTTTAAATTTTAAAAACTCGCACTTCGCCTCAAAGCCCGCTAGCGGGGCTAAATTTATTAAGCCGACGTCGCCCAGACGCGTAAAAATCGCTGCCCACTCGCCTCAAACGAGCACTCCTGCCAGCCCCAGTCGTTCTCGCCGCCCATTGCGAAATTTCGAGGCTCGTCCGATAGCCCTGCCGCACTCAAAGCAGCCGTTATCCGCTCTTTCATAAAATCATTGGGCTCGCTTGGCATAAATTTTTCAAATTTTATCTCGTAAAGGGAGGCGAGTCCAAAGTCCGCGCGCACGAGCTTGCCGCACTCTCGCGCGAACTCCGCCGCGCTGCATTCGTGCTTTGGGGCGTAGTACCAAACCTCCAGCTCCTCGATGTTTTCGCCCCTAAATTTTATGGATTTTATCATTTCGTCCCCATTTCGCTAGTCGCGGCGATTTTAAATTTCGTCGCTTAAATTTCACTTGCACTCATGCGGCGCAGGTTTTGCACGCAAGATCAAACTTTCGCTATTCGGCGCAAGCGCGCTGCGCGGGCAAATTTTAAATTTAATCCGCCGTGCTTTAAATTCAGACGCCGAAGTCCGCCCGCATCCCCTCTTTGCCTTTCGGCGTAAAATAGCAAACGACGTAGCAGAGCATTCGGTCTTTACAGTCGTATTTGGCTTCGAGAGCTTCGATAATGCGCGCAAATTCCTGCGGCGCTCTGCCATCAAAGGCGTTTCGCAGCTCCTCTGCGGCGATATGTCGCGGGCTAAGGAGCAGATACGCCGCGCCGCCGTCCTCGTCCTCGCTGATGGCGCGTAAAATTTCATCGCTCGCGCGAACCCGCCAGTGCTCTTTGCCGTCCCATTCGCGCAGGCTTAAAAACGTCGTGCCGCCGTCAGCGTCCAAAGCCTTTTCGGTTGGAATTTGAGCGCGTAAGGTGCCTTCATTTAAGCTCTCCTCGCTCGCGACCTCGATAAAAACGTCCGTTCCGAGCAGATAGCTGGTCCGCTCAAACTCGCTTTCGTACTCCCAGCCGTCAAATTTAGCGGCAAATTCGCGCACCCGCTCGTCCGCTTCGCAGCCGAACATCATCGCGTCGCCATCTGAAATTTTAACGATATAAGGCTCGTTCATGAGGCTTTCCGAATTTTATTGCGACTCGCACTTTCCGTAAAACCACTCGCGAGTTTCGTTTAGCTTAAACTCGCCGTCCTTTAGAAAATATTGCTTGCTGCTTTTGATCGCGTTTTTGCCCGCGGCTATGTAGTCGCCGATGAAGCCGCGATCCAGGACGTCGTGCGCTAAAATCTCTCGCTCAAAGACGTTTTGCGTCCTTTGCGTCTCGTGCCATTTACCGCTCTCATCAGGCTCGCGCAAGGTGATCGAGATGTTGTTACCCGCCTCGTCGTAGTCGTAGATATACTCGTACTGTTTGCCATCGGAGGCCGTGCGATTTTTTATCACGTTGCCGCGCGCGTCGTAGCTAAACTCGTTTTCAAACACGACCTCCCAGCGCTGCGACTCCTCGCGCCAAAGCTCGGTTCGCTCGCGTAGCGGTCTGCCTTCCTCGGTCTCCTCGTGCACGTTTTTGTAGTACTCCCTCCACTCGTTTTTTGCGGCATCCCAGCGCGATCTTAGCTCGCTAAAGCGCCTATACTTAGGCTCGATTTTGTATAATGCCTTTTCGTCGCGCTGCCATGTGCCGTCGCGCCACGCAAAATTTATCTCGCTGCGCGTCCCGTCCGCTGCCGTAAAGACCGTGTGTTTTGTAAGCGGCACCCATTTGCCGCGCCACGCGTAGCCTTCGGAGCCCGCGTAAACGTCGCCGTTGTAATGGTATATCGATTTTTCGTACGGAGCCCATTTTTTCGCTTTAGCGTTCCATTCGTAGGTTGCTACGAAATTGTTTCTGTCGTTTTCATCGACAATCCTTTTTGTAAGGTGCGTCGGCGTCCATCTGCCATTTTTTAGCGTGAAATTTTGCAAAATTTCCGTTTTGCCCTCGCGTTTTTCGACGACTTTTTCACCTTCGTATGGCTTGCCGTCTTTGCTTTGCAGGCTGAAATAAATTTTTGAGCCGTCCTTTGCGATCTCCTGCTTGCTTATCGCCGTTTCGCGAAATTTGTTTGTATTCGCGTCCCAGTCATATTCGACATTTTCGATATCGCGCTCGCCGCTTTCGTCAAATTTGCTAAAGCTTTTCGATACGGACGCTCCCTCTTCGCTGCTTTTTCTGTAAATTTTTTCTAAGCGGCGGGTTTTGGCGTCGTAGTTTTGGCTCACTTCATATTCGTAGCGCGGCAGGGCGCCGCCTTCTGTTTTATAGCTCGTCTTTTGCAGACAAATTTTATCCGCCGCCGCGTGTTTTGCTGCCGTCTCGGTCGCGCCCGCAGGCATCGCAAGCGTTAACGTCGCCGCCAAAATAGAGCCTGCTAAAACTGCCGCTCGAACTCGAAGCTTGTCTGCCGAAACCGCCGTCCGCGCCTTAAAAGCGCCCGCCGAAATAATCGCTCGCGCTTTTAAATTTGCCGCCGCAAAATCTGCCGCACCCTCGGGTGAAATTTTAAAAACACCTCTCATGACCGCTCCTTTTATTGTCTAAATTTTAATCCATGCTACGTCCGCTAAATTTAAACGCAAAGCTCGCGCGGCGCCGCGTCTGTTAAATTTAAACGCCGCGATGATAAAATTTAACTGCAGCACTCGCGCAAGGACGCGCAGGTAAAATTTAGCCGTGAAATTTTACCTGCGCATCTTCAAACGCTACTTTATCTTTTTATATTTCCACGTCTGCTCCGTTATGAGCTCGGGTTTGCCGTCTTTAAGCTTAAATTCCTTAAAGCTAGTTATCGCGTAGATACTAGGCATCTCAAACATCATCAGCGCGGCTCCGTATCCCACGCTATCAGCCGGGATTTGGGTATCGTAAGTAGCCTCCGAGCGTCCGGTTTGCACCCATTTGCCGCTCGCATCAAGCTTGTAGATATCCATCGCCGTATTGCTGCCGTGCTCGTCGTAGCTATAGACGTATTTGCCGCTGCTGGAATTTGATTCAAAGCTTTGCTCGAGTAGTCGCTCGCCCGATTTGTCGTAAATTTCGCCGTTTGAGTAGCTTTTGACCCAATCTTTAAGCTGCTCATCCCATAGATAAGAGGTCATATTAAGATCCGCGCCCTTCTTGATAGCGGTCTGTTTGCTAATATTATCCCACGCGCCCTTCTCGTCGTTCCAGATGAAGCTCGTAACGATCTCCTCGCCCTTTGCGGCGTCAAGCTCATGCTTACTCATCGTCGCGTTTTGCCACGCGCCGTTTTGGAAGGTGCTGCGGATCTGCTCGTAGCTGCCGTTTCGATCGCCGTTAAGCATCTCTCGCTCGCTGTTTTGCCACGCGCCGTTTACAAACTCGTAGGTTACGTATCCGTTCATCTCTCCTGCGGCGTCGTAGAAAATTTCGGTCTTATCTTTGGGCTGCCAACTCTTGCCGTCCCATTTGAAGCTTATCGTAAGCTCCTCCTTATCCCACGCGTTTTTTACGGATCTGTTCATGCTCTCTTTATGCCATTTGCCCTTTGCGAGCTTATATCGCACATCCTGCGTCGCGTTACCGTCGTAGCTGGAGACGGTTTTACTCGCATTGCGCGTGCCGTCATCCGCTATTGAATTGCTCTCGCGCGTCGTGATGCCGTCTTTGACGCTTTCCGTGTAGTCTTCTATTTTTTTCCACTTGCCGCTTTTAAGATCAAGGTTAAATACTTCAAATTTAACCATATCCCCCTTTTCGTCAAAGTAACTGATCTCTTTGTAGCTAGAGCCTAGGCCGTCCGAGGAGTTCGTATCTCTTATCTGCTCCAGCTTGCGCGCCGCCGCGTCGTAGCTTAGATGCGTGCTCTCCTTGCGCTGCCCGAGTGAGCCGTAGCTCATGCTTTGCACCATATACTCATACTCCTTGGCAAACGCCGCCGCACAGAGTAGCGCAAGTATCGTAGCGAGCTTTTTCATCCTCTCTCCTTGGAAAAATTTTGATAATTATATAATGTTCGTATATAAAAACGGATAAAATTTCGGCGTGCGGCTAAATTTAAAAACTTCGATTTTTAGGCGGTAGCGGTGGAATTTTACGTCGCCAAACGGCTCGAATTTTAGCAATATTTGATCTGATTTTGTGTTAGTTGTCGATAGAATTTATGCGAAATAGAATTACGTGCGAGCTTCTGCTAAATTTTAAACAGATCTAGGCTGATTTATATCAAAGCTTCACTGCGTGCCGTTAGCGATAAAATTCTACGTCATAAAATTTTAAATTCACGCGCAGATCCGTTTGAGGAGATAAAAATGCAATACTAAATTTTTGGCAGCTCAAAATTTCAAATAATGCCGATTTTTCAAAAGTGCCGCTGGTTAGGCGATACTAATCGCAGAAGCGCTTATCCGCGTTATTTGCTTTGCGCTTGGCTAGGAAGTCCGCCTTTTTAGCGGGGTCTGCGAAAAACTCGTCCTGCCTAAGTAGCGCGGCGTCCATTTTGTCCTCGGCTGCCTTGAGCGCGGCGGCGCGATCTACGAAGTGCGATGGAAATTTCTCATCAAATATCGCTTTATACGGGTGTGCCTTGACCCAGTCCCTAGCGCGTGCCGCCGCATCGCGTTGTTTAGCAAGATCGCAGAATGCGTATGGATTTACCACGTTGCCGACGAGCTGTAAAAACGCCGCATTCGCAGATTCGGTCTCACGAAACATCTCGTCCTTGACGTCGATGACGCGAGCAAAGGTTAGGAATCGATTTTTGCCCGCATAGAACCAAAACACTGCGTCGTCCTTAAGCCCCAGATCATAAGCGTGCGCTGCGACGGTCATCAGCGTAGTCGGAGCGACCATATCCGGGGCGTCCTCGATGATTTTGATCGCTTTTTTTAGGCTCGGTACGTCGTTTTTCATCAGTAGATCGTCGATCGGCTCGTAAACGTGCACGTATTCGGGCTTGCCCTCCTTGGCCGAATAAAACGGCGAGACATAGATGTCGATCGAAGTGATTTTTTCCACCTTATCCTCACTTTGGGCGCTCAAAGTCGCAGCCGCCGCCGCACACAGCAGCAGTGAGCGAAATTTTTTCATGGTCTCTCCTTCGGTTAAATTTTTATAAGTTTCCTCGTAATTATACCTTGAAATTTAAGAGCGCGAGCTTGATTTTTAACGAATATATTTTTGCGGAATTTTAATTTTGCGGCGACTCTATTTTCTTTTGATTTGGCTTTAGCCCGACGCTTTACGCGGCTAGTCGTAAAATCTAGCTCATAATTTAGATCGCATAAAATCGCTCAAAGCGCTTACTAAAATTTTAAAATTTCGCCCTTTTAAGCATCGTATGCTAGTCATTTATCGCTGAATGCGGCTATAAACTGGTCGTGGTGCGCCGTGCGGTATCGAACAAGAAAATTTGCCAGTCCGCGGTGAGCCATGAAATCAAGGGCATAAATGTTCGCGTGCTGGTTCTTAATCCGCGCGAAATAAAAGTCGCCGCCTTAATAGAGTAATATATCACAGTCCCTAAATATTCATTGAGCAGCAATTACAGACAAATACACACTCATACTCGTAGGACTTTTGATTCGCTTTGTAATAGACTGCACAAAAAACTTCTTATAATATGAATTTTATAAAAGTTTATTTACCTCTATCGCTTTTGCTATAAAGCACATAGTGATTTGTAGAAATGCACAACTAATCGCTAGTAACTTAGTTAGTTATAATGCCAGCTTCAATTCTTTTACTCTCTTTTCAGCATATTCTTTTAATATAAGCGATAATGCTATAAGATTTTTATGATTAACATACCCTGGAGGTAGAGTATTGTTAAAGCAATTTTCGTATAATAACTTATCTAGCTCTTTTGTGTCTGCAATGGCTTGAAATGTTTTTTCTCTATGGTTTATTACTACTATTCGTCTTTTTGAGAATTTTATATAATCATTAATAAATTTTTTATCTCCGCTTAGGAAAAATCCAACACCAAAATCAGCTTTTTCGTTTTTAAACAGTTCAATATACTGAATCCCATAAAAACAAAATATATCCCAAGCTTTATTTTTGGCTTCCTGAAAAATTTTATCTAAGTTCCACTGTCTTATATCAAAATTCATAAATTCTGTCATTTTGGAGTTATCCTTAAAATACTCATAAGCGAAATTTAATACTTCTAAAAAAATAGGTCCAGATTTTCTCATTATTTTTGAAAATTCTATAGTTTTCTCGCTATAGCTAATCCTTTTAAATGATATTACAAACATTAATAACACATAGGAATATATAAAAGTATGATTTGAATATTTAAATCCATTAAAATTTAACCAATACTCTTTTTTGCTTATATCCAAATACATAGGAGAACCATCCATATTACGGCAAAGCTTGCAATCCTCGTCTAGATAATTATGTGTAAAATAATAAATTCTGCGTCTTACTATATTATCAAGTAAAGACGTATCTTTAACATTTAAATTTTGAAATTTAAATAAAGCGCTTAGTTTGTTAAGTTTTATATTATATTTTTGTAATTCTTTTTCATATTCTAACGAATAAGTATGGTTTGAATTCATAAGATCTTCATCTATATAAGGCTGCGGATTTATATCTAAGTTATTTTCAAACACAAATTTTGCTATGGGGTTACTGTCTATGCCTTTTGGAATAAAACTATTACTATTTTTATCTTTCTCAATAAAAAGCCCCAAGGAATTAGAGTCGATATTTATAGATATGTCAATATTTTTCTTGATTCTACTGAGATTTTTATCCAGCAATAGTATGTTTTTGTAGGCAGATAACGAGCTTTTAAAAGAAAATTTATCATATTTTAAATTTGTGATCTGCCTTAAAATATCTTGTTGTATAAACGTATCATCATTAGTTCCAATCATAAAAGTATAATTCTCAAATATTTGAGAATTATACGAGTATAACTTATAGATTTCTATTATATCTTGATTTTTTTGTAGATAAATAATATCTCTACAAAAGTTGGAAACTTCTTTATTCATCATCTATTTTGTCCTTTTTGTGTACTAAGTACTTGCATGTGTTTGGGTTCTATTGCTCCTATCAACATTATAGCATGTAATTCTTGCATGCCGATCTCGATCTTATCGTTGAACCCAAACTCACTATTGTAGATAAAGCTCACCTAGCACTTGATGGAGACTAGAGTGCTATCTACCTTTTTGAACTCTATATTACCGTAGTTTGCGTCTAAATCACCCGAATATTCACGGAGAATGCACATACAAACACCGTCTGATTATACTTTGCACGCTTTTGATCGTTAACTAGCGACAAAAACTATTTGTCGTAGTCGCTCTTGCAATCGCTCGTATCCTTGTATAAAACATATCTATCTACTAGCTGTTGCTCTAAAATCAATGGCGTAACTGTTCACACGCTCGTCCTTGATCTGCGTGAAATAAAAGCCACCAAAGCGCCACCAAAGTTTTAGTGGCTAAATCCTGCACCGTCATCTCGCAATGGAATTAAATTTAGCAAATTCTATCACGACATAAACGCGACGTTGCTGCTCGTAATCTCGTAGCGAAATTAAATTTAGCTGCAGCCTCTGACTTTACTGCCTTTAGCTGCGCTTTAAATTTTACTTTCAAAGCCCGTTTTTGCCGCGTCGCGGTAGAAATCGATCTGATCTTTTTTGATGATGCGGATGTAGTCGGTGCTGCCGGGATGCCCGCTTTGAAAGCCCGCCGTCATCACGTAGGTGCCGCCTTCTTCGATGAGCCCGCGCTGCAGAGCCTCGCTTATGATTTGCGCGAGCAGCGAGTTGATGCTCGTTTTTTCCCTGACCATCGCTGGATTTACGCCCCACACGAGACTTAGCGCGTGTGCGGTCTGCTCGTCGTGCGCGATTGCGATGATGTCGATTTTAGCGCGGTTACGTGCGAGTTTGATCGCCGAGCGCCCCGAGCCCGTGATCGAAAGTATCGCGCCTGCGCCCAGCCTTGCGGCAAGCGCTGCGGTGCTTGAAGTGATCATATCGGTCTCGTCGTAGAAATCGTAATCGTTAAATTTGTCGTAAGGATAGATCTTTTCGGTCTCGCGGATTGTCTCGCTCATCGCGGCGACCACGGCTGCGGGGTTTTTGCCGATGGCACTTTCCTCACTTAGCATCACGGCGTCGGTGCCGTCGAGTACGGCGTTTGCGACGTCGCTGATCTCGGCTCTGGTGGCGCGCTCGTGCTCGGTCATGCTAAGCATCATCTGCGTGGCGGTGATGACGGGCTTTGAGCGGGCGTTGGCTAACGCGATGATGCGCTTTTGGATACGCGGGATCTCATAAAACGGCATCTCGATGCCCAGATCTCCGCGCGCGACCATTATGCCGTCGCTTGCCTCGATGATCTGCTCTATATTTTCGACCGCGTCGAATTTCTCGATCTTGGCGTAAATTTTAGCTTTTGAGCCCAGCGAGTTTAAAATTTCGCGCACGCGCAGGATGTCGTTTTGCGACTGTACGAAGGAGATGCCTACGAAATTTACGCCGTGCGCCGCGCCCCAGCGCAGATCCGCGAGGTCTTTTTGCGTGATAACGTCGATATTTAGGCGGGTGTTTGGGAAGTTTACCCCTTTATTTGAGCTTAAAAAGCCGTCGTTTTCGAGCACGGCCTGCACGCCTTGCTCGCTTACCGCGACTACCTTGGCGCGGATCGAGCCGTCGTAGAGGTAGATAAACTCGCCCGTCTTCATCAGCGGCAAAATTTCAGGGTGGTTGATACACAGCTCGTATTCGCCTTCCGCGGTCTTTTTGCCGATTATTTCGCGAGGAAGGAAGGTGATTTTATCGCCCGTTTTTAGTTTAAAATTTTCCTCGAGTTTGCCGACGCGGATCTTTGGACCGCTGATGTCCTGAAATACGCCTATGCGCACGCCCAGGCTCTTTTCTACGGCGCGGATTTTGTTTAAATTTGCCTCGTGATACTCGTGCGTGCCGTGGCTGAAGTTCATCCTAAAGGCGTTGCAGCCCGCCTTTACCATCGCGCTCATCATCTCTTCGCTGTCGCTCGCAGGCCCGATGGTCGCTAGGATTTTGGTTTTTTTAAGCATCTTTTCTCCTTTAAATTTAAAATTTATCGCCGCATTAGGCGAAATTTTACGTGAAATTTTGAAATTTCTAAATTTGCTAGGCAAAGGAATTTTAAAATTTTATGGCTCGAGAGAATTTCAGAATTCTACGGCACGGTGAAATTTTAAAATTTCATAGCTTGCAGTGCAGGTTAAATTCTAAAAATTCGCGTTTGAATGAAATTTTAAAACTCTCTATATATGTGAAGCGCAAGCAAAATTCTAAAATCCTCGCCGAAGTAAAATTTTAAAATTTTTGCCCGAGCAAAATTTAAAAATTCCTCTTTATTGCATCATTTCCACGTCAAATTTTGCATCATCAAAGCTCACTCCCAAATATTCGCAAGCACTTTTTGCGTCGCGAAGCGCGTTGCCTAAGCAGCTCGTAGCACCGGGGCTTGGGGTCATATTAAAGATAATCCCCGGATTTTCGCCTATTCTAGCTTCGCCTAAAAGCAGCTTTTTTTGCGAGTGTGAGATTACTTGCGGACGTACGCCGCCAAAGCCCTTGGCGTAGTAAATATCCTCCTCGCGGATGCTAGGTATGATCTTGCGCGCATTTTTGACGAAAAGCTTTTTGCCTAAAATCGGTATCTCAAAGCCTATATTGCGGATTAAGAAGTCCCTTACCTCGCTATCGCCAAAATTTTGCCAAATGACCTTAGCTACGTCCATGTCAAAATTTAATGATTGAAAAAATTCCGGCACCGAACGACAGCCCTTGTAGCGCTCAAGCTTCGGCATCGTAAGCGCGGTAGGACCAAATCTCGTGCAGCCGTCCGCCAAAAGATCGGGGTCGCCGTGAAGCGCGGCAAATGGAAGCTTTGGGTTTTGTACCATGTAAACCTTGCCGTTTAGAAGCTTTTGCTTGGTTAGATAGAAGCTGCCCGCGATGCAAATCGTGCTAAGATCCTGCCCCAGCCCCATTTTGTGCGCTAGCCACAGCGAGTGAGCGCCTGCATCTACGACTACAAAATCAGCGCTTAGCGAGAGTCTATTTGCGGTGCGGATATAGAACTTATCGCCTACTTTAGTGATGTTTTGCACTTCGGTGTTTAGGTACAGATCGCAGGTTTTGCCCTCCACGTTTTTAGCGTTTTGCACGAAGGAATTCGCCATCGCGCCGTAATCGATCGTCGTGTAAACTCCCGATTGCACGCCCATTGCTACGATATCCTCCGCTCGCTCCTCACCGCGCCCGTCAAAAACTAGCTTGGGCTCGATTTTTTTGAGCTCTTCCTTGTCAAAAAGCTGCAGATACGGATAAAGCTCTTTAAATTTCTCAAAGCGCTCTTTAATTAGCTCTACCTCGCTTTCGCCCACGCCAAGAGCCATTTTCTGCCCCTGAAATAAAAATTTATTCTCATATCCGTGCTTTTGGCAATATTTCACGATCATATCCGCCTTGCGCTTGACTTCGGTCGCTTTTTGTAGGTCGTAGTTGGTCTCGATGTCGCCGCAATGAATCGTCTGGGAATTTGCACTGGCTTTAGAATTTAGCGTCGCAAGCCCTTCGTATTTTTCAAGTAGAGCGATATTTTTGATCCCGCTAAATTCTGCCAGTACATATGCTAGCGCGCTGCCCGTGATACCGCCGCCTATGATGATTACTTCGTAATGTTTTTCTTGCATGCCCTTTCCTTATCGAATTTGGCTACAATTGTGCGAAAATTTCGCTTAAAAGCTAGTTATAAAAGCGTGAATTTAGATGATTTTATATAAAATTCGCACCATTTCATTTTGGGAGTAGTATATGAAAAAATCGATTCTTGTCGGATTAAGTTTGATTATAGCCACGTCGCTGTGGGGCGCAGATAAGAAAGTTTATCGCCTTAAGCTAGCTCAGACTTACGAGCTTAGTATGCCTATCGTAGGCGATGTCGCCAAGCGTATGGCAGATCTTGCAGATAGTATGTCTGATGGCAGGCTGAAAATCAGCATCGACGCGCCTAGCAAGCATAAAGCGCCTTTTGCAATCTATGATATGGTCAAAAACGGACAATACGATTTAGGCTATACTGCGAGCTACTATTATAAAGGTAAAAATAGCGCGAATATGCTGTTTACGACCGTGCCTTTTGGTATGACGAAAGATGAGCAACACGCTTGGTATTACTTCGGCGGAGGCAAGGAGCTAGCGGATAAATTCTATGCTAAAAGCAATCTAAAGGTTTTTAATATCCTAAATAGCGGCATGCAGATGGGTGGTTGGTTTAAAAAAGAGATTAATACGCTAGACGATTTAAAAGGGCTTAAATTTAGAATTCCAAGCTTTGGCGGGGAGGTCATGAGCCGCCTTGGCGTCGCAGTCGCTACGATACCGGTAGGTGAGCTATATATGGCACTAGAGATGGGCACCATCGATGCGGTCGAGTGGGCAAGTCCTAGCTTTGATATACCTCTAGGCTTTCACAAGGTCGCAAATTACTATTATACGGGATGGCAAGAACCCGCTAGCGAGCAGCAGATAGTGATAAATCTACAAACTTGGCAGAAGCTTCCTAAGGATTTGCAAAATATCCTGGAAGCCTCTATCGCAAAGGCGCGCGAATACGCAGAAAACGAGACGTTTTATAAAAACGTAATAATCTGGGACGAGATCAAAAAAAAATATCCAAACGTTCAGATTCGCTCTTTTTCGCCTGAAATTATGCGTGCGCTTCGCAAGGCGACGGATGAAATTTTAGCCGAAGAAAGCGAGAAAAATCCCGATTTCAAAGAGATTTGGGAGAGCCAAAAGGCGTTTTTAGCTAAAGCTAGAACGTGGACGAAGATGGGCGATTTTACATATATCGAAAAAACGGGCGACGTTGAAGCCGAGCAGAATTTTACCGCTTCGGTGAAAAAAATCTCTGTTCCTGAGCCCGTAAATAGCGCAGCCAGCGAGATAAATGCAAGCACTGCCGCACCAAAAAACGAGGATAATCAGACGAAATAGTGCTTCATTTTTTAGCTGCGTTTTTATGCCGCGCGGCTAAACTAAGCGCCAGATAAAGGTGTATGCGGCTTAAATTTGATCGGCAATTTTAGGCAATTTAGGCGAGGCACGGGTGATTAAAATGCAGGTGATTTACTTATTGCAGCTGCGTAGTTCGGCAATATCTTTAAAATTTTAATTTATGAAAGCGGCGATAAAATTTTATCGCCGCTTTAGCATTTAAGTTAAGGCGTGCAATTCGAATCATTGCGTTTAAAGCCCAATTTAAAAGCTGCTCGGTTGCCGCCGCACAAGGCTAGAATTTTATCAAGCTCCAAGCCTCCTCCTTTGTCTTATTCTTTTATCTCTTATGTTATTTAATCTTGATATTTTGCCGTGCTCGCTTGCGGGCGACCATCGCGCTAGGTGAATTAATCTTACTTTTTCATTTTGCGTAGTTAGCGGAGGAGCTTTGGCGAAGCGTGCCAATCTGAGATTTTAAATTAGTAGCATTCATAAATTCCATATTTTAAAATTTCAGCGCTTTTATCTTGCAAATGCCG